>CANEHP010000011.1 GCA_947427325.1 uncultured Clostridia bacterium
AAAAGATGCATGCTGAGCTTTATGTGAACACGCTCTGATACAATTTCTTTGAGAAAAACGCTGCATTCGCATAGGCGGTAAGACTTGCCGAGGACATTTCTGTCGGTTCTGAAATTTTTTAAAAGAGGCGTTAAAATGACACAAAGGACAACCGAAGAAATTAAAGAAGAATTTATCGGAATATATAACGATAACATTCATCGTGAAGGCTCGGATAAGCTTTTGGACTATCTTATAAACAAATCCGATTTTTTTACCGCTCCTGCCAGCACAAGATTCCACAACAGCTTTGAGGGCGGCTTGGCTTTGCACTCCCTTAATGTTTACCACTGTTTAAAGGACTATCTGTCAAGGGAAAGGGTTCGGAATGATTACGGGCTGAAATACTCCGAGGAAACCGTAGCTATCGCAGCCCTGCTCCACGATATTTGCAAGACCAATGTCTATGTCAGGGATTTCCGAAATGTAAAAAATGAGCAGGGACAATGGGAAAAAGTGCCCACATATCGCTATGAGGATAAGCTGCCCTACGGTCACGGGGAAAAGTCTGTATATATGATAAGCGGCTTTATGAAGCTTACCAGAGATGAGGCAATGGCTATCCGATGGCATATGGGATTTTCGGGAACGGAGGACAACAATACCGTTAGCAGCGCCATGGAGAAATACCCTTTAATATTGGCGGTATCAACTGCCGATATGGAGGCTTCGGTGTTTATGGAGAAATAGAGCGTGTTCACATAAAAGAGGAACAGATTCGGCTTGAAGAAATTTGTGCGGTATTGCCATAATACCGCCATGAAAGAAGCTGTTGTCAAAGCGTAAATTTTTATTGAACAAATCATATTGCAATAACGAAAGCGGCTGTATAAAAATAAAAAACGAGGTCAAAAACATGCCAAACTTTTACCCCTTCGACTGCGCCTATATAACCAAAAAGCAAAAATCCATAAAAAGAGAGCTGCTGAAGGACGGCGCAAAGCGCATAGAAAAGAAAGTAGCCATACTCGGAGGCTCTACCACCAACGGGATTGCGGATTTATTGGAGCTTTTTCTGCTGTGGCAGGGAATCAGGCCGACATTTTATCAAAGCGAATACAATCAGTATTGGCAGGACGCAATGTTCGGCAGTGAGCTGAGGGAGTTTAAGCCCGATTTTATTTTTATCCATACCTCCAACCGCAATATTGCCCAGTATCCCGATATGTCAATGAAAAGCGGGGACGTTGACCTGCTGCTGAAATCCCAGACGGAGTATTTTACGGCGATGTGGGATAAGCTGAGAGAGGATATAGGCTGCCCCATTATTCAGAACAATATGGAAATGCCCTACTGGAGATTGCTGGGCAATAAGGACTGCGCCGATATTCACGGTAGGGTAAGCTTTGTGACCCGCATAAATCAGGGCTTTTACGAATATGCCCAAAGCCATGACAATTTCTTTATACACGATATAAATTATTTAAGCGCAAGCTTGGGCTTGGAGCGATGGGCGAACCCTCTTTATTGGAATATGTACAAATACGCTTTGGCAGTGCCCTTGATTCCCGAATTTGCCTTCAGTCTTTCAAAGATTTTCGCCTCCCTTTTGGGCAGAAACAAAAAGGTGCTTGCCCTGGATTTGGACAACACTCTTTGGGGCGGCGTTGTGGGCGACGACGGAGCAGAGGGAATCGCCGTAGGACAGGAAGTGCCTATGGGACAGGCATACTGCGAATTTCAGGAGTATCTTAAGGCGCAAAAGCAGCTGGGCGTTCTTCTTACCGTCTGCTCAAAAAACGACGAGGAAAACGCCATAGCGGGGCTTAATCACCCCGACGGAGTGTTAAGACCCCGGGATTTTACGCTTATAAAGGCAAACTGGGAGCCTAAGAGCCTTAATATTGAGCAAACGGCAAAGGAGTTGAACCTGCTGCCCGAAAGCATTGTCTTTGTAGACGACAATCCCGCAGAGCGTGAAATCGTAAAGGGTACTTTACCCTGTGAAGCTCCGCCTATGGAAAGCATAGAAAGTTATATTCAGACCCTTGACAAGGGCGGCTATTTTGAAGTGACCAATTTCTCCGAGGACGATTTAAAAAGAGGGGAAATGTACAAGCAGAATGCGGAAAGAGCGAAAATGCAGTCCGCCTTTGCCGATTACGGCGAATATCTTGACAGCCTTGAAATGAAGGCGGAGATCGCAGACTTTTCTCCCATAAACCTTGCCAGAATAACCCAGCTTACCAACAAAAGCAACCAATTTAATCTTACCACAAAACGCTTTACTTCTGCCGAAATGGAGCAGGTTTACGAAAGCTCCGACTATATCCGTCTTTGCGGAAGATTGGAGGACAAATTCGGCGACAACGGCATTGTTTCCGTTGTAATAGGAAAAAAGGACGGTGCGGCTTTGGATATAGAGCTGTGGCTTATGAGCTGCCGTGTTTTAAAAAGAGATATGGAGCTTGCCATGCTGGATACTCTTGCGGAGGAAGCGGCAGGGCAGGGCATTGAGGTCTTAAGGGGACATTATTATCCTACCGCAAAAAACAATATGGTAAAAAATCTTTACGGCGATTTCGGCTTTGATAAGATATCCGAGGATAATGAGGGAAATACTCTTTGGGAGTACAATATACGGGGTTATCAAAAGAAAAACAGGCATATAAAGGTAAACGGCTAAGCTTGCCGCCAAAGAATTATTAAAGGAGTAAAAGTTATGGAAGAGATTTACAGCAGATTAAACGGGGTATTCCGGGATGTATTTGACGACGATTCCATTACGGTAAACGAAAGCACTACCGCAAACGATATTGAGGATTGGGACAGCCTTAACCACATTACCCTTATTGACGCAGTGGAAAGCGAGTTTAAGGTTCGCTTTACCATGGGCGAGGTAAGCGGTATGAAGAATGTGGGGGAGATGGCGCAAATCATTGCACAGCGTATGTGACAAAAGCCTTATTGGAACAATCAGGCAGCATGGAGCAAAGACCTACGGCTTTGTTTGTGCTGCTTTGTTTTTTGAACTTTGGCTATGTGAATGTATTAGTATAAATAAGCAAAAATACGCCGTGATTTTTTTAAATTTTTAACAGATTATCATTGAAAAACATCGGAAAAAAGATTATAATATAATTAGAGCGTGTTCACATAAAGCTCAGCACGCATCTTTTCGGCAAATTTTGCCGCCTGCTTCGTTTCGTCATTTGCTTTGATGCCGACGCCTCCTTGCGTCGGCTTTGGGCAAATGACTGACCACATTGTGTGTTAAAATTTTTTGAAATATGACGATATTCCTGCAAAATTTTGCCTTGCAGGCAACAAAATTATGCAGGAAAATCTCCATACTGATTTTATGTGAACACGCTCTAACACTAATCCTTTTTAAAACTGTTGGATTAGTGTTTCGGGTGCAATCCCTTTTTAAACTGTGGATATTACGTCAGCTTAAAAAGGGATCGGTATAAAAGCATATTTATAGAAACAGGCGGCATAATCGCTTCACTTTTACTTCTACAAAATCGCCGCATTAAACAGGAAAGGACGCACTGCATTTCCGCAGTATTGCATATAATATGAAAAAATGTAAATTTTTAGCGGCGGCTGCGGCTTTAAGCGTATTGCTAAGCGGCTGCTCCGACCCATCGGATGAGGTAAACGCCGGCACGGCTGTAACAACGATACCTGCGGTAACGGAACAGGGCGATGTTACCACAGGAAAAATCAGCGCAGTGGAAAATCAGCCGGAGGACACCTTTGCCCCCGAAAATACAACAAGGTCGGAGGCTTCCGAGCCTGTTAAGGATAAGCCTGAGGGCTTTCCCGTACCGTACCCCTCGGCAAAGGCGGAAAACGCCGCCTTGCTGACGGAGTTAAAGGACATTATCTCTAAGGCGGAGGAAGCCGAAAGTATCTTTGACGGAAAAAACACGCTTATACCTTTAACAGGCACTGAAAAAGACGGATACAGGCTTATCGACCCCGCCTATGCAAGGGATATGACCGAGCTTGGGGACAGAATGTATGACGGCTTTAAGCTTGCTTATTGGGAAGATATTTACGGCAAGGAGGCGGAGGAGCTTATTCCCGAGGTTGCAAAGGAAACAGACGATGGTGTGTGGCTGAAATACACGGATTCCGCTGTCAGCGGCTCTGTTGACATTTCCACGGCGGTTATTACAGATTACGGAGATAACTATGCCGACGTGATCGCCCTCGGCAAAAAAGCGGAAACGGAGGACGAGTACTTCTGGCGCAGCTATGAAATGGTAAAGGGAAATACAAGGGGCTGGAGAGTGCGTATGTACACCGACGAAAAGGTAACGGGAGAAATTGCGGTGTTCAGCAGCCTGCTGATAAACAGCCGTCAGACTCTTGACAGGATCTTCGGCAACGGTACGCCCGTAAAAACAGGCAGCGATTGGAATCCGCAGCTTGTAACCATAGAAAACGACATATACGGAAACGGCTTTTACAACGGCTTGGAGATAGAGCCTTTTATGACGGTGGAGGAAATGCGGCAGTATATCCGTGATACCTTTACCTCGGAAATTGCCGAAAGCTATATCAGCCTTTATATTAACCGCACTTATGTGGAAAAGGACGGAAAGCTGTTTATCATAAGCGGCTCTGTTCTTCCTCAGACAGGCGAGTTTTCTCTTGAAAATTACAAAAACGTTTCCCTTGGAACATATGCCGTAACCTCTACCGTAGAGTGGTCCGACGGAGACAAATCCATTTCCGTGCCTGTTACCATAGCTTATGAGGACGGGAAGTGGAAGCTTGATACAAGGCTGCCTATGAGGGAGGATAGGGTTATCGGTTAAAGGCGCAAAGAAATCCGCCGCAGTCGTATAACATACGGCAAGGTGACTTGACGCCGCACTAAACGCAGACTTTTCGCAAATTTGTCTACAATCTGATTAAAAAGCAGTATTACATTTAGTATAAAAAGGGATTGTAATAAGAATTAGTTCAAAAAGTGCGGAGAGTCCGCAGGGGTCGCTGTCCTTCGGCTGCTCTTCGCAAAGGGCGCTCTGTCAAAGTGAAAATTTGACAGACCGCCCCGTTAATCTATTCAATATTCTGAATCTGCTCCCTTATCTTCTCGATTTCACTCTTCATTTCAATAACCAACTTGGTAACACGCAGGTCCTGACATTTCGAGCCAATGGTGTTGGATTCTCTGTTTATTTCCTGCACCAAAAAATCCAGCTTCCTTCCCACAGGCTCTTTTGCTTCCGTCATTTCCCTGAACTGCTTAAAATGGCTGTGAAGCCTTACGGTTTCCTCGTCTACCGCCGTTTTGTCCGCAAAAATCGCCGCTTCGGCAATAATTCTCTGCTCGTCTGCCTGAACATTTTCCAAAACCTCTTTAAGCCTTGTGTAAAGCCTTTCACGGTAAGCCTTTACGGTTTCGGGAGAAAGCTTTTCGACCTCCTCCGTCATTTTCTCAATATCGTCAAGCTTTTCCAAAATGTCCGCTTTAAGCTTTTCCCCCTCTGCCTCACGCATAGCGGTGAATTTATCCAAAGCCCCTTTTGCCGCACTCTCCGCATTAGCCCAAATCACGTCCTCGTCCTCTTCGGGACGGACTACCGTAAAGGCGTCGGTCATACGGAAAATATCCGAAAGCTCTATATCGTCCTTAAGCCCTAACTCCTCGGAGCATTTCCTCATTTCTTCAAGATATCTTTTTACAACGGGCGTATTAACCGTTACCGCCGTATCCCGCCCCTGTATATCGTAAACGGTAAGGGAAATCTCCGCCTTGCCTCTGCTTAAGCGGCTTTTAACCAACGTTTTCAGTTTTTCCTCAAGATATGTATAATTTTTCGGCACTTTTGCGGTAAGCTCACAGTATCTGCTGTTTACCGAGCGTATCTCAACCAAATATTCCTTGCCGCCCGCCACAATTCTTTCCCGTCCGAAGCCTGTCATACTGCGCATAAAAAGAACCTCCAAAATTTTTTGATTAGACGCATTGCCCATTATCTAAGAACTTGTTCTCATAGAAATTGGCACGCATCTTTTCGGCAAATTTTGCCGATGACTGCGTCAAAATTCCTTGAAATACACGAGTATTCCTGCGGAATTTTTCCTTGTCCTCGACAAAATTTGCTCGAAAATCTGCGCACCATTCCTATGAGAACAAGTTCTAAGCTATAAAATCAAAGAGTTAATAAATTCTTGTCCAAAAGCCTTTGCGCCGCTCCCACAACCGCTGCCTTGGCGGAGTAATAAGAAGTGCCGCCTTGCAGCCATACCGCATAGGGTTCTCTCAAGGGTGCGTCTGCCGACAGCTCTATTGAACTCCCCATAGTAAAGCAGCCTGCCGCCATAATAACCTGACAGCTGTAACCGGGCATATCCCAAGGCTCGGGAGCTGCGGTGCTGTCTACGGGGCTGTATGCCTGTATTCCCTCACAAAAGGCGATCAGTCTTTCAGACGAGCCTAATTTTATAGAGGTAATAATGTCCGTTCTGTATTTCTCACTGTTCGGAAACGCTTCAAAGCCTAATCCTTCATAAAATGCCGAAGCAAAGGCGGCGGTTTTTAAAGCGTTGGATACAGCCAAAGGAGCGTAATATATTCCCATAAACAGCTCCCTGTTCTGCATACCCAAGGAGCAGCCCACCTCCTTGCCTGTTCCGACAGTGGTAAGTCTGTTTGCGCATAACTCGACCAAATCCCTCTTTCCCGCAATATATCCCCCCGTGGAACAGATACCGCCGCCGGGATTTTTTATAAGAGAGCCTGCGATAATATCTGCTCCTACCGAGGTAGGCTCCACATACTCGCAAAATTCTCCGTAACAGTTGTCAACCGCTATCACCGCATTGCTGCCTGCCTCTCTTACAGCTTCGCAAATTTCCATTATGACGGAAACATTAAGGGAGGGACGAAGAGAGTATCCTCTTGAACGCTGTATGTATACAAGTTTGGCGGATTTTGCCCTTTTCTTTATCTCTTCAAAATCGGGTTTACCGTCGTCAAGTAAATCTATCTGTTCAAACTTAACTCCGAATTCTTTTAAAGAACCGCCCTTATCACCGCTTATAACCTGCTCCAGGGTATCATAGGGAGCGCCTGTCGCCGACAGCATAAGATCGCCCGGACGAAGTATTCCGAAAAGCATAGTGGAAATTGCATGAGTGCCGTTTACAAAATTATATCGAACCAAGGCGTCCTCCGCATCCGTAATATCCGCAAAAACCCTATCCGCCTTATCCCTGCCGTCGTCGCCGTAGCCGTAACCGGTAGTGCCCTTTAGGTGCATATCGCTTACATTGTTGTCGATAAAGGCTTTAAGCACCTTTTCGCTGTTGTGCCGACAGTTCTTTTCAATTCTGTAAAAGGTTTCAAGAAGCTTTCTTTCCGCCATTTCCGCCTTTTCCAAAAGCTTGCCGTCAAAGTTAAAAAAATCCATTTCGTCTCCCCCAATTTTTCATAAATTCAATGTATCACATTAAAGACGGTTATCGTTTTGCCGTACTCGTAAAAACCCGCCTTACGGTAAAAGGGGATCAATTCCTCCCTGCAAAGCACCGAAACCTCTTTACCCTGTTTTTCAAAATTGACGCCTAACGCCCTTAAAAGGTTTTTTGCGGCACCTGTTCCTCTTGACTCTTTTTTTGAGGCAAGGAGAGCGATAAAAACGCTGTTGTTCATATCCGCCATAACCGTTGCGGTTGCGCCGCCGTATATATACGCCTTTGAAACATTATGACGGATCTTATGATTTATATCGGTGTACCACTGTTCATAGTTCAAGTCGGGAAAGCCCTCTTTTAAAATCTCAAAAACACTGTCTAAGGGTGGATTTTCCTCCAATTCGGAAAAATCGGGATACCTTTCGTTTTCGGGAATAAGATTCGGCGAAAACCTAAACAAAATGTTTTCAGAGCAGTTTTTCCAGCCCATATTTTCTAAACGCCTGCCTGTTTCAAGACCGCAGATAGCCTGTTTAAAACCACATACTTTAAGAAAAAGCGACAGCTCCTCTATTTCCTCGTCGGAAAGACTGCCTTTGGTGCGAACGACCAGATCGTCATAATATTTTCCTATAAAAATATTTCTGCCCGCATAAAAGCTGCAAAAGTCATAGCCCCGGTATGCTTTTAAATTGCCGCCTATTTTAAGGGAAAGAACATCGGTTTCTTTTCCCAAAAGCCTTGCGGCTGTTTTTGAGTCTATTTGCGTTATCAAGAAAACATCTCCTTTTTATTTTAAGACTGCAACGTGCAAAGTCATAAGGCTGTATCTGCGCAGTGCCGCCTTAAGACAAAGGAAGTGAAAAAAATACCGTTCAGCTTTCCAGGCTGCCTAACCTTTCAATCAAAGCTTCTGCCAGCTTAACGGTTTCATACAAATCGCTTTCCTTAATTACACAGCAGGGCGAGTGAAGATAGCGGCATGGGAGGGAGACTGCCGTTGTGCGCACTCCTCCCGCCGCCTTATGGATTGCGCCGCTGTTGTTGCCTCCTGCAACCGCGGTTTTTGTCTGACACTGTACGCCGATTTCCTTAGCCGTTTCAAATGCCAGCTTGTAAAGCTGACGGTTGTAAACCGTACCTTTATCCATATAGGAAACCACAGGTCCTTTTCCTAACTCGCAGACTCTTTTTTCACCCTTAACTCCGCTTATATCACAGGCGGTGGTGGTTTCCAATACAACAGCTATATCGGGATTTATCGAAAAGGCGGAAGCTGCCGCTCCTCTTGTGCCTATTTCCTCCTGAACGGAAAATGAGAAGGTACAGTCGTAAGGCAGCTCCTTTTTCATCAGCTCTAACATAATTGCGCAGCCGGCTCTGTCGTCCAGTGCCTTTCCTGCCATAAAGCCGTCGCCGAAATCAAACTGCTCCCCCGTAAAGTAGGCGCAGTCTCCCTGCTGTACCGATTTTTCCGCTTCCTCCCTGCTTTTTGCGCCTATATCGATGCACAGGTCGAAAATTTTAGGCTGACTGTCTTTACCCTCTCCCTCCAAAAGATGAAGGGGAACTCCCGCTATTGCTCCATAAACGCCGTTTTTGAATTTAACCTGTCTGCCGAACACAACATAGGGCAGAATGCCGCCCACTGCGTCAAAGGAAAGCGTTCCGTCGCTGTTTATATTTGTGACGATAAAGCCTACCTCGTCTGTATGAGCGTCTATCATAAGCTTGGACTTGGGGCGGGTTTTGCCCTTTTTTTCCACAATAAGATTCCCCAAAGGATCAATTTTATATTCTGCATCTTTGGGCAGAAGGGCAATTATTGCTTCGGTAACATCTTTCTCGTCTCCGCTTGTGCCGTTAAGCCCGGCTAAATATTTTACAGTTTCTTTAAGCTCCATTTTGCTCCCCCTCATATACTCTTTACAAATTCGGCCATAAGCATACCCGCCCACTTAATATCCTCGGTATCCACAACCTCGCAGGGAGTGTGCATATATCTTTGAGGAATGGAGATAAGCCCTGTGGAAACCCCGCCTTTTGCAACCGTTATGGAATCTGCGTCCGTTCCCGTTGTGCCGCTCATGGCTTCTATCTGATAGGGTATTTCCTTATCCCTTGCAATTTTGATGAGCTTTTGGGAAATCTCTCTGCTTAAAGAAGGGGCAATACCTATCATAGCTCCCTTGCCAAGCTCCCCCGCCTGCGGATAGTCAACGCCCTTGCTCTGCGCAAAGGAAACGTCTACGGCAACGGCATAATCGGGAGCAATGTTAAAGGCTGCAATTTTAGAACCTCGGCAGCCCACTTCCTCCTGAGCCGCAAACAAAACGGCAAGTCTGACAGGCAGCTCCTTTTCTTCCTTAAGCAAATCGAGAGCATATAAAACGGCGCAGACTCCCGCTCTGTCGTCGGTGGCGGGAGAGCAGACTCTTGTATCCCGAAGCCGGGAAAACCGTCCGTCAATTAACACTAAATCACCTAAGGAAACAATTTGTTCCGCCTTCTCCTTAGTCATTCCCACATCAACAGCTATATCCTCTGTTTTAGGGGCTTTGCTGCTGTCTGTGGAAAGGTGGGGAGGGAGAGTTGAGATAACTCCCTTTACGGTTTTATCGCCGCAGTAAACGGTAACGGATTGAGCAAGGAGGGTGCGTCTGTCCGTACCCATTCCGCTTACCTTTAAAAAGCCGTCCTCGTCAATTTTGGTGACGATCATTCCTATTCTGTCCAAATGAGCCTCTAAAAGCACCAGGGGCTTTTTTTCGTCACCCTCCGAAAATCCCGTAATATTTCCGAAGTTATCGGCTTTTACATTGGGGATATAGCTTTTTAACAGCTTTAAAACAGTCTCATGGGCTTTTTCTTCTCCGCCGCTTGCTCCGCCCAATCCGCATAACTGCTCAAGAATTTTCGGTATATCCATTTAATCTCCTCCCGCTTTTAGAGCGTGTTCAATGGCTGTTCAATAGGTGACAATGTTTCGATTATATAAAAACTCGCCGCTAAAAGCCGTTATTTTTTTCACAATTATAAATAGTATACCTTTTTTCTTTACAGTAGTCAACATAATTGAAGCAAAAGGTTTGACAAAAATATAACGAAAAGGCGGGTAAGGTTTAAGCATTTTGCTTAAAAGGAAATGCATTCACCCGTTCGGTTTTGAGGCAAAAAAGCTTGAGCGTGTTAACACAAAATCGGTATACGGATTTTGTGTTAACACGCTCAAGCTTTAAAAGAAAATAAATCGTTTGAAAACCAAACCCGATTAACGCTTGGAGAACTGAGGAGCACGGCGGGCAGCCTTTAAGCCGTACTTCTTTCTTTCCTTCATTCTCGGGTCGCGAGTAAGGAAGCCTGCCTTTTTGAGAACGGGTCTTAATTCCTCGCTGTACTGAAGCAGCGCTCTCGAAAGACCGTGGCGGATTGCGCCTGCCTGACCCGTAACGCCGCCGCCTGCAACGGTGCATATTATATCGAACTTTTCGGTAGTGCCTGTTAAAGCGAGAGGCTGACGGGCAATGAGCTTGAGAGTGTCAAGACCGAAGTAATCGTCAATGTCTCTGTTGTTTATCGTGATTTTACCTGAGCCGGGATAAACACGCACTCTTGCAACCGAATGCTTTCTTCTGCCGGTTCCGTAGTAGTATGGTTTTGATTCGTACATATTGCTTATCCCTCCTTAAAACTTAAATTCTTCGGGCTTCTGAGCGGCATTGACATGTTCCGCGCCTCTGTAAAGGCGAAGTCTTGTCATAGCCTTTCTGCCGATCGTGTTGTTGGGGAGCATACCGTAAATCGCAAGCTCCATAGCCTTCTCGGGCTTTTCCGCCATCAGCTTGCTGTACTGAACCTCTTTAAGGTGACCGATATAGCCGGTGTGCCATCTGTAATACTTTTTCTCTAACTTCTTGCCGGTAAGAACCGCTTTTTCGCAGTTGATTACGATTACATGATCGCCGCAGTCGCAATGAGGCGCATAGCCGGGCTTGTGCTTGCCCTTAAGCATAAGAGCCGCCTGTGCGGCAACTCTTCCCAAAGGCTTGCCCGCTGCGTCAAGTATATACCACTTGCGTTCAACTGTCTGAGGATTGGGCATATAAGTAGACATTTTTATTTTCCTCCTATTGTTTTAGTTATTCAAAGCATTCTTTTTTAAAAAATGCTTTTGCCAAAGTAACGCTTTGGCGCAACAGATGTTATTATACAGGGATTTATGTCTGCTGTCAATAGTTTTTCAATATTTTTTTAATATATACCTGTTTTTCTCTCTGATTCTTTGGGTTTTTCTGCTTTTCTCTCGTTTTTTCTTTTGCCGTTTTGACTTTTTCTTTTCACAGCTTGGTTATTTATCGTAAACAAGGCTGTCTTAAAAATGATTTGTATTTCATTTGGCATTACCGCACTGCGTTAAAAATCCAAGAACTTGTTCTAAGGCTTGTTCGAAAATAAAGGGAATGTGGGATTTTCGTCCCAAAATGGTTGGATTCAAGGAAAAAACGCAGCCAAACCGACGTTTGACCGGGCTTTTTGACGCTGAAGATAACCGTTTTGGGGTGAAAAGACGGCGTTCCCGATTTTTCAAACAAGCCCTAATCCTCTATAACCATACAGGTGATAAGATAAGCCTTTTTGCCCTCCCATTGAACCTCCGTTGCCTGAGCCTTTATCATCTTGTGAAGAACAGGGCTAAGCATATCAATGGGCTTGCTGTAGCCTTCCTTTCTTAATGCGCAGATCGGGCAAAGAGCCTCGTCCCTTTGTCTGCATATGGCGCTGCTGCAATACTCTCCTATAGGATTTTTGCCTAAGGCGTTCTGTGCCATTACGTTAAGATAAACCAGCCTGTAGGTTTCTTTATCCACAATATATATGTATTGCGGATAATTATCCAATATAGACTTAATGGATTTTGCGTAATTTTCCGTAAGCCGCCTGTTTCTGTCCTTTAACAGGAAGATAGACAGCACCTTTGATATAAAGGCAAGGGCGTCAATTTGATCCTGCGTCCAAAAGCGGCTGCTCCTGCATTCGTCAAAGCCCACAAAGCCTCTGAATACGCCGTTATCCATAATTGCGCACTGCAAAACGGATTTTATATTCTGTCTTTCGAGAATTTTACGCTGAGCGCTTTCAAGAACGCTTATATCGTGACAGTAGAAAATACCGTCGTCATTCATATTTTCACGGTAATTTCCGCCTAAATCCTCCTCATAGGAAACTTGCTGCAAGGTATCGATTTCGGACGCTACTCCTTCGTTGCACCACTCAAAGGTATTGCAGCAGTATTTTCCGTCCTCGGTGTCCTCAAAAATATACGCTCGGCTGACGTCGAAGGACTGACCCACCATGGCAAGCATTTGATTTATGCCCATAGATAAATCCTGACTGGAGTATAAAACGCTGAATGATCTCAATATAATGGAAGCGGAATTTTGCGGATTGCTGCTTAGCGCCGCTCTGCCTTTTCTTACACCGTCACTCGAGGAAGCCTCGGTACGGTAAGTCCCCTCGCTCATAGTGGCGGAGTCAAACAAAACAACCTGATTTTTCCCTCTGTTCTTTGCAGCGTAAAGGGCGCTGTCCGCCTGCTTAAGAATTTGGTGATAGTCCCTGTTGTCGGGATTTGCCGCAGCAACGCCGATACTGCTTTTAACAAAGCCGATTTCGGGAATGGTTATCTGCATTACCTTTTCAAGTATCTGTTCGCTTTTCTTAACCGCTAAGGCTGCGCCGGCGTGACTTAGATATACGAAAAATTCATCGCCGCCATACCTGCCTACAATATCGCTGTCACGGAATATGCTTTTAACGGTAGAAGCAAATTTTTTCAAAAACTCATCGCCGAAAACATGTCCCAGACGGTCGTTAATGCTCTTAAAATCGTCCACATCTATCATTATAAGCGCACCCGTCCCGCTGCGGTCCAATTCCGCTCTGATAAGCTCCTCTGTGGTGGACTTGTTGTAAATATCGACGCAAAGGGAGTCGTACATCGCCTTTGCCTTAATTTTGTCAAGGCGGTTCATTTCATCGTCCACATCTTCAATTTTGCCGATGATTCCGAATACCCTGCCTTCATTGTCCTCCATGCTTTTTAAAAAGCTGCGGAAGCGGCGGGGATAGCCGTCAATATTTATGGTGACGACCAGTTCCGAGGACGAGGGCTTTTGGGAGAGCTTTTTAATTTCTCCTGCGAATTTGACCCGGTCCTCCGGCTCAAGTATATAAAAATCCTTATAATTGTCGGAATAATTATTTACGGATTCGGTTTTTCTTTTTTCCGTATTTGAGGGCTGATAGTAGCAAAGCTCGTCGTTTTCATTATTATAATTAAAGATAATTGTGCCCGTTTCCTCAAGAAGCAGCTGAAACATCTGATCCTGAACTTCTTCTGCCGCATTCTCGTTTATAAGCCTTTGATTTTCCGTCCTTATCTTCTCAAGCTCTTTCCGGCAAATTACATTGTTAACTCTTGTTTCTGCTGTTTTTATATTAAAGGGACGGGATATAAAGTCCGCAGCGCCCAACTTGACCGCCCTTGTTTCCGCTTCCGGATCATGGGAGGAGGTTATCGCTGTAACGGGAATAAATTTAAGCCTTTCGTCTTTTTTCATTATTTCCAGAACCCCATATCCGTTAATATCAGGCGCAGACATATCTAAAATCACCATATCGATATCGGCTTGTTCTTTCATAATGCCAAGGGCATTTTCACCGCTGTCGGCGGTTAAAATATTATAGCTGTCCTTAAAGATATCCGTTAACAATTTCGAACTAATACGATCTGCAATTAAAAGGGTATGTTTAAATTTGTCCATGGCGTAAACCTCGTCACGAAATATTTGTTCAAGCTCAACATATTTTGTTCAATAAATTTTTGTGTTTTATACACAAAAGCAAAAAATTTTACACTTATTCAATGTAATTTTACACCCTCATATAATAAAAGTCAAGTAATATTTTCAGCTTGTCGAAAAACCTGCGTAAGCTGCGGAATAAGGAATTGACAACCCTGTTTTAAAATGGTATAATCAAAAAAAGAAAATTTGAAAGGAAACGGTGAAGATATGAGGTTGCTTGTAATAGACGGAAACAGCATAATAAACCGCGCTTTTTACGGCATAAGAGCCTTATCCAATAAAAAGGGCGTTTTTACCAATGCGGTTACCGGTTTTATGAATATTCTTCTGAAGCTTGAAAACAGCTTTAAGCCCGACTGCATTGCCGTTGCCTTTGATTTAAAAGCGCCCACCTTCCGCCATAAAATGTACTCCGAGTATAAGGGAACACGAAAGCCTATGCCCGAGGAGCTTGCTATGCAGATTCCTTTGGTTAAGGATATTTTGCGGGCTATGGGCATTGCCGTTGTTGAAAAAGAGGGTTGGGAGGCAGACGATATACTGGGCACACTTTCCCATACCGCAGAGCTTGGCGGTAATACGGCGGTAATTGCCACAGGGGACAGGGATAGTTTTCAGCTTATTACCGAAAGCGTTTATGTGAACCTTGCGGGAAATAAGGAGGACGTTTTGTACACACCGCAGGAGATTATGAACAAGTACGGCGTTACTCCCATACAAATGCTTGAGGTAAAGGCCCTTATGGGAGACAGCAGCGATAATATTCCCGGCGT
Organism: uncultured Clostridia bacterium; assembly: GCA_947427325.1. GTDB lineage: Bacteria > Bacillota > Clostridia > Oscillospirales > Ruminococcaceae > Ruminiclostridium_E. The sequence goes on from CANEHP010000011.1 coordinate 15,059, forward strand.
AAAGGGCGTGGGCGAAAAAACCGCCTTTGATCTTATTCAAAAATATTCTACCGTAAGTAATATTTATGATAATTTAGACAATTTGGAGATAACTGCCGGGCTTAGAAAAAAGCTGTCTGAGGGAAAGGAAAGTTGCGGGTTAAGCAAAAGGCTCGGAACTATTGCTCTTGACGCACCTGTTGACACCGATCTTAACAGCTATATTCCCAAAAACCGCAATGAGGTTAAGTTAGCTGAAATTTTAACCGAGCTGGAAATGTTCAGTGTCCTTAAAAAAATGAACATTTCGCCCGAGAATATGAAAATTGCCAATGAAAAGGTATCGCAAAAAATAATAGACGATTCTGCAAAAACCGAAAACGGGGAAGTTATTCCCAACAAAAACACGCCCAATATTATACTTTTCGACAACAAGGTCTATGCTTGTACGGATAGTAATGTTACAGAGCTTGAAAATCCAAAGGAGCTTCTGGAAAGCCGTCAGGAAAAGCGCACCTTTGATTTAAAAGCGTTATATGCTTTTGCAATGCCAAAGGGCATTGATATAAAAAATGTTGTTTTTGACGCAACTCTGGCGGCATATCTTCTGGATTCCACATCAAACGGATATGAAATGGATAAGCTTTGTCAAAGGTACGGCGTAAATGCTCCGCAAAATAAAGAGGAGCTGCCTTTGAGCCTGTATCGGTTAATGACAAAGCTCATAAACGCCGTAAATTCCCAAAAGCTTAACAGGGTTTTGGAGGATATAGAAATTCCTCTTGCAAAGGTGCTTACCGATATGGAAATCGCAGGGGTAAAAACCGATGTAAGCGGTATAGAAAGCTTTGGAAAAGACCTTGCCGAAAAAATATCCCAAACCGAGAGCGGGATTTATGAATTGGCGGGAGAAAAATTTAACATCGGTTCGCCAAAACAGTTAGGGGTAATCCTTTTTGAAAAGCTTAATCTTCCCTATGGAAAAAAGACCAAAACAGGCTATTCCACCAATGCCGATGTTCTCGAATCCTTATCCGACAAGCACCCCATAATTCCTTTGATTTCCGATTACAGAGCGTTTACAAAGCTTCAGTCCACCTATATAAGCGGCTTAAAGGCGGCGGTAAGCGGGGAGGACGGCAGAATACACACTACCTTTAAGCAAACCGAAACCCGCACGGGCAGAATAAGCAGCGCAGAGCCTAATATACAAAACATTCCCGTTCGCACCGAGCTTGGCAAAAACATGAGACGGTTTTTTGTGGCTGAGGATAACTGCGTTCTCGTGGACGCAGACTATTCGCAAATTGAGCTTAGAGTGCTTGCGCATTTGGCGGACGATAAAATAATGCAGCAGGCTTTTTTAAAGGGCGACGATATTCATGCCATAACCGCCTCCCAAGTGTTCGATCAACCCTTGGAATGGGTAACTCCCGAGCTGCGTTCAAGAGCAAAGGCGGTAAACTTCGGCATCGTTTACGGCATCGGGGCGTTTTCCCTATCAAAGGATATCGGCGTATCGGTTGCCGAGGCAAAGCGGTATATTGAAGCATATTTAGCCAAATACAGCGGAGTTGACGCTTTCATGAAAAATACCGTAAGCGCTGCAAAGAAAAATCTTTATGTAGAAACTATGTTCGGCAGAAGAAGATATATTCCCGACATAAACGCAAGCAACAAGCAGGTGCAGGCGGCGGCTCAGAGAATAGCCATGAATACTCCCATTCAGGGAACAGCCGCCGATATTATAAAGTCGGCAATGATAAGAGTTTATAACAGACTTAACAGGGAGCGGCTTCCCGCAAGGCTTATATTGCAGGTTCACGATGAGCTGATAGTGGAGGTCAGGGAGGAGTTTGCACAGAAAACGGCGGAAATATTAAAGGAAGAAATGGAAGGCTGCGCTAAGCTTGCAGTGCCGCTTACCGCAGATGTTAAAATCGGCAGGACATGGTTTGATACGCATTGATTATGTGCAAAAGGGCAGGAATCGTTTTTGATAAGCCTGTATTCATAAACAAATTAAGAAAAAATGAAAAAAGTTTTATAAAGAATATATCAAATAATTCTTATGGAAAATATCAAAATAGATATGAATAAAGAAGCCGAGTATAACCCCGTTGCCGTAAAGGAAATAGCATATTTGGAAAAAAGCTGTTTCCCCGAGGATTGCTGGAGCTTGGAGGCGGTGCGGTCATCTTTAAAAAGAGCCGATATTATTTATGATTTGGAATATTCCGAGGGAAAGGCGATAGGCTATTTTTTGGCGGCGGCGTCCTTTGACCAATGCGAACTGTACCGTATAGCGGTTTTAAGGGAGTACAGAGGTCAGGGCAAGGGGAAAATCCTTATGGAACGGTTTCTTCAAATACTGCCCGAGGGTACGGAAAAAATATATTTGGAAGTGCGTGAAAGCAATAGGACGGCTATAAGGCTGTATGAAAAATTCGGATTTAAGAAGCTCGCCGAAAGAAAAAATTATTACGGCCATGAAAACGGGTTTATTTATGTTTTAACAAAATAAAAAATTTATGAAATAAGAAGGGAAAGAAAATGAAAAGAAATTTTAAAAAGACAAGCTGTGGATTACTGGCGGCTGTTATGCTTTTGGCTGTAAGCGGCTGCTCTGAGGGCAGCTCAAACAGCATCGCCCCCGCTGAAGTAAAAGCCTCGGATTCTTTTAAGGGAAATACGGAAGACGTAACTCTTGAAAAGGGCGATACTTATGCGATTATAAAAATCAAGGATTTCGGAGAAATAAAATGCAAGCTGTTTGAGGAAGCGGCGCCAAAGGGTGTAAGCAACTTTATTGAGCTGGCAAAGGACGGATATTACACCAATAAGACCGTACACCGTGTTATGAAGAATTTTATGCTGCAAGGCGGTTCTGCCAACGGCGACGGCACAAGCACAGCCGACGAACCGAAGTTTGGCGTTGAGTACAACAAAAATATGCGGCACTACTATGGTGCGCTTTGCTATGCCAATGCGGGAGGAGTAAACGGCACGCAGTTTTTCATTATCAATAACAAGAACTGCGGCGATTTTGTAGAGGCTTCATACTACGAAAACGCAATCAAGCAGTGCGACGGCTATATTGAGCAGGCGAAAAATTTGGTGAACAAATCAACTGGCAACGAAAAAACGCAGTATCAGCAAGCCCTTGAAGGCTGGCAAAATAAAAAAGCCGTTTACGAGTTTAATTTGAAAGCGATTAACGACCGCACAGACGAAATGACCGAAAGATATAAGGAAAAAGGCGGCTATCCTTTTCTTGACGGAGGTTATACCGTTTTCGGACAGGTTGTTGAAGGCTTTGACGTGGTAGACAAAATTTCCGAGGTCAAGGTAGAAAAAAACTCCAATGGAGAGGAAAGCAGCCCTGTTGATAAGATCGTTATTGAGTCGGTTACCGTTGGTACTGTTGAGTGATTGATATTAGGGCTTGTTTGAAAAATCGGGAACGCCGTCTTTTCACCCCAAAGCGGTTATCTTCTGCGCCAAAAAGCCCGGTCAAACGTCGGTTTGACTGCGTTTTTTCCTTGAATCCAACCGTTTTGGGACGAAAATCCCACATTCCCTCTATCTTTAAACAAGCCCTAATCCCTTTTTAACACTATTTCTTAATCAGATTGCAGGCAAATTTGAGAGGATATTTTGCGACTTTTCGTCAAATTTTTCAAGCGCCGCTTGGTTAAAGCGGCGCTTGAAAACTATTTTTTTCATTTCTGAATAAGCGCTGATCTTTTGGCAGACGGCGGCAATAAATATCAGTACGATCTGCCGCTTTTTCCGAGATATATATTGAAATCTCCCGTAAGAAGCACCTTTGCAAGCTCCGAAGAAGTGGATACCCTTTCTTTAAGTTCAATACCGAAGGAGTCGTTAAAATCCGTGCTGTGAATATCGCTGCCCGCTGTCAGTATGGTTTTCCCTTTAAAACACTTAACCGCCCTTTCGTTTTCATTGGGTTTATTGCAGAAGTTATAGGCTTCCACCCCGTCAACTATCGAAATGTCGGGCGCTGTATTCGGGTCTTTTATGTAATCTCTGTCACGGAAAGGATGAGCGTATGCGATAAATCCGCCTACCGAATGTATCTCCTTTGCCCAAACATCGACGGATGCGTTTCTCAAAAACGGACGGTCGATAACAAACTGCGGTTCAAAGCCGTAAGCGAGAAACTCTTTTCCGCCGCCGTAACCTTCTTCTATCCCAAAAAGCAGGTCAAAATCTTCCTTTTCTGCGTATTCCCTGCCTTTGAGATATGCGGCGGCGTAAGCCGTGACAAGCTCGTCCCAAGGCAAAGACCTGTCAACTGCAGTATTCCCGCCGATGAAATGCTCGGTAACAGCCATTCCCGCATATCCTGCTTTTTTATATGCGGTTATCATTTCCTCTATCGTGTTGCGAGCGCAGGCGCTTCCCATACAGGTGTGCATATGAAGCTCATATCTATACATAATCATACCTTCCTTTTAGAACCTGTCCTTATAGGAACGGTGCGTGAATTTTCGGGCAGACTTCGCCGGGGACAAGTCAAAAATTTCTTTGCGTCTTTGAAAAAGTCACCGGGCCTGCTGCCGCAGACGGGGAAATTTTAACTGAGTTATCGGTAAAACATACCGAAAAGACGTGTGCAATTCCTGTTTGGATAGGTTCTTATTTTAGTAATATCAATTATACAGCAAGTGCCGCTAAAAATCAACACTTATGAAAAGGCGGGGCAAATAATACTGTTTCTAAGGGGATGTAAAAATTGACAGTTGGCAGTTAAGGTGTCGGCTTCGCCGACGGATTTGAAATTTTACGGTTCTGCAGCCGAGCTTAGTTAAGAGCGGCTGTTATTTGACAAGCAAACCCCAAAAAGGGTAAAACCCGGCAAAACCCGAAAACACACGGGAAATGCTTAAGAAAAAGCTTTTGACAAGCGGATTTTAAAGGATTATATCGACAAACTATGAAGTTGATTAACCGACTAACTTGTCAAAAGTTAGGGGGCAAATTCGCACCCTTTTTCTTTTTGGGCAGGATCGGTCAATTCATTTTAAAAAACCATCGGATCGCCGTTTGCTCCGCTTAATTCCATAAGTCTGCGGAAGGTGTCATGCACAACTGCCTCGGCATATAAATAAGCGTAATCGGAAGCGTCCTGCTCGGAGAATCCGCCGATCTCTCTAAGGTTCTTGACATTGGTTTCAAAGTTAGCTTCTTTGAGCTTTTTGGATAAAATTGCCTGCTGTTCGGAGGAACAGGGCAGCTGTGATATTACCTCGGAAGGCGATATCTTGGTGTAATCCCCTGTGTACAGTCCTATCAGCATGCGCTCAACAGCAACGGATTTCACTTTGTATGTAGGTTCGTTCTTTTCTTCGTTGAATAACAACAAATAAAAATAACACCCCACAAGGGTGTTATTTTTATACATTTTTTAAGAAGCCGTTCGGCTTCGGAAAGGAAAAAGAAATGGATATAAAAGCAATATTGGGCGATGCCTACAGCGATGACATTGCCGCAAAGCTTACGGCGGAAATCGAAAAGGAATACAAGCCTGCCGCCGACTTTGAAGCCTTAAGCGGTCAGCTTGCGGACCGTGACAGGCAGCTTGAAGCTTTGGGCAAGCTTAAGCCCGAGGAGCTTAAAGCGGAAATCGAGAGGCTGCAGGAAGAAAACAAAGCAGCAGCCGAAAAGTACGCCGCCGAGCTTGCCGCAGTTAAGCTGAACGGAGCAGTCGAAAACAGACTGCTGAAGGAAGGTGCGGTAAACACAAAGGCGGTAAGAGCCTTGCTTGACAACGAAAAAATCAAGCTCTCCGAGGACGGAAGTCCGACAGGACTTGACGAACAACTGAAAGCCCTGCGTGAAAACGAAAATGGGCTTTTTCACAGCCCCAAAAGGAAGTGCCGGGAAGCGGCGGCAATCCCGCCCCCCTTCCCGAGGAAAAGAAACAGCCTCTCCCAACGGGAACGGTGACATTTTAAGGAGGTAAAACTTTATGGCAAGAACAAAAGCAATATCTATGCTTCAGGCAGCGGGACAGAAGGGAGAGCTGTCCGAAATTTACGGTATCGTCGTAGAAAACGTGCAGAAGGAAACTCTCTCAAACGGCTTGAAATCACAGGCGTATACGGGAAATCCCGCCGCAGGCTCGGTTGAGTTTAAGAGATTTATAAACAGCGGCTCTAACGAATACGGAACGGCAAGAGCGGCGGGCAAGGGCAGCTCGATCACCGCTCCTCCCGTTACCGTAAACCTTGATACTCACAGGGAAATAGTTGAAGAGATGGCAAAATTTGACCTTGACACCTTCGGAGTGGCAAACATTTTGTCCCGCCGCGCCGCCAACCACATTGACACTATGACAAGCGAGCTTGATACGGCATTTTTCAAAGCGGCGGCAGACGCAGCCACGGCGTTGACCACCACGGCAAGCACAGCTGGAGGAGCTTATTTTAAGTTGGGAGGTGAGGCTGTGAGTAATGTAAAAGGAATCGATGAAATCACAAGAAAAATCAATAAGGCAGTAGCCAATATGAAGCGCACAAGCTCAAGGGGACTTGCTTCAGCTGCTGTTTATATAGCAAATAAGGCGGTGCAGCGTGCGCCTATTGAAAGCGGAGATTTGAAAAACAGCGTTTATATTGACCTTGACGGGAAGCGTGCGGCAAAAGGTGAGGAGGATGTCAGAAGCGCTCAAAAGAGAGTAGGCACAGATATTGGAATTAACGAAAAGATGGCAGCGGTTGGATTTTGTAGTAAATATGCTGTAAAACAACACGAGGATCTTTCCCTCAGGCACGACCGAACCGACGGCTACCGTGTCCCCGAATTTAATCAGCGCACAGGCAAGCGGAATAAAACCGCAGGCAAAAGTATAAATCTTGTTCCCGGCGGACAGGCGAAATTCCTTGAAAGCGTGCTTGTTGAAGAACAGGACAGAATACTCCGCTGCATAGCCCGCCCCCGCCGTGGTGCGGTTATTCTTGACCGCACGGCTTTAACAACAACATATTACTGTGAAATTGCTCTTTGGGGCGAAAATCAGTAAGGAAAGGAAGAATATTTATGACAAAAAAGAAAATCGAACTTAAAGGCTTTGCGGGAGTTGGGATTTTTCCCGAGGTCAGCGATACCGAAGCCGAATACAGCGCCGCAGGACAAAAAATAGACTTTGTGGGCGCTTCAAGCGGATCCTTTACCGATAACAGAGAAGACTTTGAGATACTCGGTGATGACGGTATTTATGACAGCGGCGCAGATTGGACGTCCACCGAGGTTGATGTTACGATACACGAAATTGATTTGGCGGCTTTGGCAAAATTGGCGGGCTGTGATATTGACGAAGCCAAAAAGGCTATCGAAGAGGGCACGCCGGATATTCCGCAAACTGTCTGCCTTGTATACCGTGCTTTGCGCAGAGACGGCGGCTACCGCTGCTACCGTTATTATAACTGCAAGCTGACAAATTACAGTGTAAACCACAATACCAAGGGCAGCAGCAACGACGGTCAGCCTTACACATTAACATTTAAGTGCATACCCCTCCGAAAAAAATAAGCAGCAACACAACAGGGCAGATCATTGAGTTTGAGCATTCCCTGTCGGGCAGCGAAAAGCTGATAATCAATACCAAAAGAGGTGCAAAAAGCGTCACACTTGTGCATAACGACGGCACAAGGGAGGACGCTTTTCATTATATCACTCCCGATTCCGAATTATTTGAGCTTGTTCCGGGAGAAAATGAGCTGGAATACGTGAGAGCATGTATTCATAGGATATTGCACGCGTCTTTTCGGCATATTTTGCCGCTGACTTCGTTAAATTTTCTTGACGGGCGACAGCCCGCCTGCGAAAATTTGCCTTGTCAGCGACAAAATCCGCTCGAAAATCCACGCACAAATCCTATGAATACAAGCTCTGAATTGGAACGAAAACGAGCCTACAAGGGTAGAAATTACCTTTAATGAGCTTTATTCGGGCGTGTAGAAAGGAGGAAAGAATTGAAACCGCCGTTGATAACGGTTATAGACCGTAGTTTCGCTTTAAAGGCGCAAATAGATATTTACACTTCGTTTTTGCTTAACAGAAAATGGCAGGGGGTGGGAGACTGGCAGCTTGTACTTCCCGCATCGGCACAGGGAGCGGATAAGCTGAAAAAAGGCAATATTATTCTGCTTGGCTCTGACGGTCACCGCAGCGGATATATAGAGGGACTGACCGTCAATGAGGGGGAAAACGGCGTTATGCTTACGGTCACGGGAAAAACGCTTCAAGGGCTTGCCTCGCAGCGGATTACCCTACTCTATAACGATGAATACAATTACGGTTATGACAATGTGCCTAAGCTTACGGGAGAGGATATAACCCCTGCCGCCGTTTCAGCGGAAACGGCGCTTAAAACCTATGCTAAAAGGCATTTGACAGAGCCTGATGATCCGAAGCGAAAATTTTCCGCTTTGGAAATTGCAAAGGATCTGAAAAGAGGCAAGGAAATATTGTGGTCGTCAAGGCTCGAATCCCTTTCCGATGTGCTTAGGAGCATAAGCGAATACTGCGACACGGGCTGGGAAATATATGTGGATTTAAAAAAGAAAAAGCTTGTTTTTGATATTGTGGAGGGCGTTGACCGTTCTTACGGTCAATCCGAAAACAGCCGAGTGATTTTCAGCCGTGATTTTGACAATATCCTAAAGGATTGTTTTTACTGTCATATAATGACAATCCCTTTATTCGTGATCTGTAC
>CANEHP010000012.1 GCA_947427325.1 uncultured Clostridia bacterium
CACCTAACTAAGCTCGGCTTCGGTCGGACTTAGTTTTTTGTCTTTCACACCGCTTTTTTCATATTCGCTAAAAGCGGCGCTGTTGGTAAAATATGTTTTGAAAAAGCTTTTTCTTTTTTTCGCAAATCATAAACATAAATTAATACATCTTAATGGGGCATTAGCGCAGCTGGGAGCGCATCACACCGGCAGTGTGGGGGTCAGGGGTTCGAATCCCCTATGCTCCACCAACTTTCACTGACAAAAAAATTATGCCCGCAAACGGCTGCATGAAGCCATTTGCGGGCATAAATCTTGTAAAAAACAGGATTGTTCATCCGTAGATTTTCGGGGGAAAATCATCAGGTTTTTCCCCGGGTTAAGATCATAGCCTTAAAATCGAGGCTTTAGCCCGATTTTTGATTTTCGGCTTTGCCGAAAAATCACATTGCTATAAGGCTTATGTAGTCTCCGTTTTTTTAATTCCAAAAAAAAGCCTTAAAAATCCCGCCAAAAACTTCGGACTTTTAACCACTACGATTTTCATTATGTACCTCACTTTCTTGCTGAATCAGCATTTTAACAGCCATATTCCTAAAATAATAAGGGATAATGCCAGCAAAACCAGTATAAGCTTCGGAAAAATGAAACAAAGGCATATAAGGGCAGCGGCAAACAGAATTACCGACAGCTTTCTTTTAAAGTAACAGCATTTTCCTCTTTTCATTTTTCCACCGCCTTTACTATATTCTATTCAAGTTTGTAAATTTGGTGAATTGAAGATTGATACTAAGCCTTTAAAACTCCGGATTGGAGTTTCGAATGCAGTCCCTTTTGAAACTGCGGATTCCTGTATCAAGGTTTGGCAGCATGTTTTTTTTGAATATGCAGTCGAAAAATGTTTTAAAATTTGAAAAGTTTATTGCATTTATTTTAGTTGTCCACGTATATTTTAATAGGAAAAATAAACGAAAGGACGGTAAAAAAATATGGCGGTCAGGGTAATAGGAAAAGTGGCGGGATTTTCCGAAAACAGAGAAGCTGAGACGGAAATTAAAAACAGCCTTGATTTATCTCCGCAAGAAAAAGAAGCTGTGGAGGAGGAAAAAGAGAACAATGCTTTGAACAACGTTCAAGAACCACCGAGAGTTAGCCGTTTAAAGGAAAAAATCAATGCGAAGGAGGATAATTTCCTATCCGAAAACAAGGAAATAGCTTTTTTCACCGAACCGAAAAAGGTCAGCAAAAAAACCCAGAAGCATATCCTTGCTTTTCAGTCCATAACGGCAGCGTCTATATGTCTTGTTATGCTTTTGCTGCACTTGTGCGCTCCCGAGCTTTACGACAATCTCCGCCTGTACTTCTTAAGGCTTTTTCGGTGGTAAGCTTTATGCTGGGTAAAATCAAGATTTCTTTGGATTTTACCTTTTTTGCGGTTGTTGGTTTTGTATGTGCTTTTGACAGCGGCGGGTACGGAATACTGTACCTTGCCGCCTGCTTATGTCACGAAGCCGCTCACTTAGCGGTAATGACGATTAAGGGACAGATACCGAGGGAGATTATTTTCAGCGGAGGCGGAATTTGCATAAGGCAGCCTTTGGACGCACATTTTGCTGTGCTTGCGGCAGGTCCTGCCGTAAACTTTCTTTTGTTCGGAGTTTTTTATTTCGGGCTTTCATGGGACAATATATATAAAATGATTTTTGCCGTTGCCAACCTATGCGTCGGAGTGTTCAATTTAATGCCTATGGGGGAATTGGACGGGAAAAAGCTGCTTGATATCGTCTTGATGAAACACTGTTCAATTAGAACTGCGGAAAGGGTATCGGCTGTTTTACAGACAGCGGCTTGCATTATCTGGGGCGGACTTGTGTTGTTCCTTTTGGCAACAGGAGCAGTAAATTTAACGGCGGTTTTTGTAATGATATACATATTTTCGGTTGATTTTTTTCTTGATTTAAGGTAAAATAAATATAAATTCAGCGGTACTCCCGTATTTTTTAAAAAATTTCGTTTAAGTGCTTGCATTTGCTGTGATTTAGTGGTATAATATTCAAGCATTTAGTACCGTTGCTTATTTTTTGATGCTGAGACAAGGTATGCTTTAATTATAAGCAATGTGAGTAATGCCCGTCATTTTACGGCGACATTAACTATTGACAATCCGCTGCACAGCTCTTTTAAAAGAGAAATTTCCGCCGAAGATGCAAAAGGCGGAGCTTTCCGATGTTTAAAAAATATCGGAATATGCCGAAAGGCTTTGATGTATGATTGTCTGAAGAAATTGGAGGAAAAGAAAAAATGGACGCATTGAAGTTGATTGCTCAGGACAGTATCAAGACAGACGCACCTAAGTTTGAGGTAGGCGACACTGTTAAGGTGCATGTAAGAATCACCGAAGGAAACAAAACACGTATTCAGGTTTACGAAGGCACCGTTATTGCCAAGAAGCACGGCGGGATCTCCGAAACCTTTACGGTGCGCAGAGTGGCTCACGGCTGCGGCGTAGAAAGAGTTTTCCCTCTTCACGCTCCCTCTGTTGAAAAGGTAGAGGTTGTAAGAATGGGCAAGGTTCGCAGAGCTAAGCTTTATTATCTCCGCAACAGAGTCGGTAAGGCAGCAAAAATTAAGAGCAAGTTCAATTAAAAGGCAATCGGCAGTTTTCATCTTTTCCGAAAATTGCCGAATACGAAAAATTGACGGCTGCATTGCATATTTTCACTTATTGGTGCGGCGGTTCGCAGCATTGTGGAGATAGGCAGAGCAGCCGTTTTGATAATCATAAGCTTGATATTTCCGGGTCGAATAAAGGAAGATTTTTTGATAAGCCGTATTTTGTTTATTCCTAAAGGGAGGCAATATAATGTGGGAAGAAGAGAAAGAATTAAAGGAAACTATGGAATCTGCTGATTCCGAGGAGCGGGAAAAAATGCGTCAGCAGTCTGAAACGCAGGGACAAAGCGATTTGGAGGAAATAATTACTCCCGCCGAGGCAAAAAGCGCAGGACATTTTCAGATAAAGCAGGAACAGCTTGAAAAGGAAAAAGAAAACGGAGCGGAAAATGCTCATACGGCGGTTAACGAGGTTTATGACTGGCTTGAAAGTCTGCTTATGGCGGTGGTGTTTATAGTATTGCTGTTCACCTTTGTCGTACGTGTAAATACGGTAGACGGCAGCTCTATGATGCCCACTCTTAAGGAAGGGCAGAGGCTTGTTGTTACCGACCTTTTTTACACTCCCGACTATAATGATATTGTAATAATTCAGGCGGCTAAGTTAGACGGAGGAAAGCCCATAGTAAAACGAGTTATCGGACTTCCGGGCGATACTGTAATGATTGATTTTGAGGCAGGCTTGGTTTACCGCAACGGGGAACAGCTTAATGTGGAAACAAAGGACGGATTCCTTTATGAAGACGGTCATAAGATCAATTCCTACACCAATAGAAACATCGAAATGCTTTCAAAAACCGAATACACTGTTCCTGAGAACTGCTACTTTGTGCTGGGAGATAACCGAAACGGTTCCAAGGACAGCAGAGCCTTCAGCTCCATTGGATTTGTGGACGGAGATTATATAGCGGGAAGAGCTATTTTTTCACTGTTTCCCTTTAGTAACTTTGGATTTGTATGATTTGATATAATCAAAAATGTGATATTTCCTGCCTTTTGCTAATGTCAAAAGTCATAGGCTCATTAGGCGGCGGGAGCTATGCCGTCTTTTCAGCGGGGGCTGTCGCCTTGAATTTTTTTCGTAAATTCCGGGCTACGCTCCTTATCGGAACACTGCTGCGATTGTATCAGTCATTGCACATATGACTGCTTGAAGGACTGTTTAATGAGAGATTATAGACAAAGACCCCGCCGCAAAGTAAAAAAAATAAATAAACGCAGAAATGCTGCGGGCAGTGCAGGCAGGGAAAATACAGGCACAGAAAATCGAATAGCCCAAGATAAGATATATAAAACCGGCAGCGCAGCCGCAGCACACAACAACAAAAAAAAGTCGGCCGCAATAACGGTAACTATCCCAAAAGAAACAAGCTATTATAAAACATCGGGAGGCTTGGATTTTTATTCCGTTGTTCAATGTGTTATTCAGTCAATGCTGACTGCCTTTCTGGTGCTGACGTTTTTCTTCAATATCAGTGTTGTTGTGGGAAGCTCTATGAATCCTACCCTGGAAAACGGCGACAAAATATTGGTTGTTCACTTAAACGACTCATTACAGTATGGAGATGTGATAGTTGCATGGGCGGCTCATTTGAATAACAGGGATACGGGAGAATATGGGGAGATGATAGTAAAGCGTGTAATAGGACTTCCCGGTGATGTTATAAATATAGACGACGATGGGAGGGTTTACCGCAACGGTGAAATTTTGCGGGAAGATTATATCAATGCCTTTGAGAATTACACCAATAAGGGAAATGCACGATTTCCCTTAACGGTAGATGAAAACTGCGTTTTTGTTTTGGGGGATAACCGAAATCACTCTACCGACAGCCGTTATGTTTACGACGGCAGCTCGGATATATATGTAGGCTGCATAGATCAAAGATATATTATGGGAAAAGCCGTCTTTTGTCTTTATCCCTATGACAGGATTGGAGCTATATAATGAGTTACGAGGGAAATATTCAGTGGTTTCCCGGTCATATGACCAAAACACGCCGAATGATAGAGGCGGATATAAAATCGGTTGACGCCGTGGTGGAAATCGTGGACAGCCGTATTCCCGAATCGAGCAGAAATCCCGTAATTAACGAGCTTGTGGGGGAAAAGCCCCGCATAATTCTTTTGAATAAATGTGATTATGCGGACGATAAGGTTACCGCTCTTTGGAAAAAGCATTACACGGAACAGGGCTTTTCGGTGCTGTGTTGTGACTGTCGAAGCGGCAAGGGAATAAAAAGCTTTGTGCCGACGCTTAAAAATCTTTTGAACGATGTTCTGCAAAGGCGCAGGGAAAAGGGAATGATAGGCAGAGCGTTGAGGGTAATGGTTTTGGGCATTCCAAATGTAGGCAAATCCTCTTTTATAAACAGAATGGCAAATTCCAAAAAGACGGCGGTAGGCGACCGCCCCGGCGTAACAAGGGGGAAGCAATGGGTGACTATCGACAAAGAGGTTGAGCTTTTGGATATGCCCGGCATACTTTGGCCTAAGTTTGAGGATCAGGAAGCCGCCGAAAAGCTTGCTTTTACCGGAGCGATCAAGGACGATGTAATGGACGTAGAGGGCTTGGCGGACAGCCTTGGTGAATATTTAAAGAAAAACTATCCCGAAAGGCTTACCGAACGGTTTAAGCTGAAAAGCCTTGACGGCAGAATGTGCGAGCTTATAGCAAGGGCAAGAGGAATGATGATAAGCGGGGGAGAGCCTGATACCGAAAGGGCTGCCGCCGCACTATTAGACGAATACAGGAGCGGAAAAATTGGAAAAATCTCTCTTGAAGCACCAACAGTGTGAACAAAGATTTGAGTATGACAGGGAAAAGCGTCGGGACGGCAAAATAATCTGCGGAATAGACGAGGCGGGCAGAGGCCCCTGGATAGGCAGAGTGTATGCCGCCGCCGTAGTTTTTGACGATAAGACATTTATAGAGGGCATAAACGACAGCAAAAAGCTTTCCGAAGCAAAAAGAGAGGAACTGTTTAAGGAAATTACAAAAGAAGCTGTTTCCTATTCTGTCGGATATGCGGAGGTTGAAGAAATAGAGCGGCTGAACATTTTAGAGGCTACCTTTTTGGCTATGGAAAGGGCGGTGAAAGGACTGTCCGTTGCTCCCGATCTGGCGCTTGTAGACGGAAACCGCGAGCCTAAGCTTTCCTGTAAGGTCGAAACTATTGTAAAGGGCGACAGCATAAGCGCATCTGTTGCGGCAGCCGGCATTTTGGCAAAGGTAAGCCGTGACAGATATATTAGGGAGATTGATAAAAAATATCCCGAATTTAATTTTGCATCCAATAAGGGATACGGCACAAAGGCTCATATAGACGCCTTAATAGAATACGGAGTTACTCCCATTCACAGGAAATCCTTTTTAAAAAAATCGGAAGCCAAATACGGCGTTTTTAAAGAGTACGAGGAAAAAGAAAAATGAACGGCAACAACGTAAGCGCACCAAGAGGAAAAGCGGGAGAGGACGCTGTTTGTGAATATCTGAAAAAACAGGGCAACGAAATAATCAAGAGAAACTACCGCATAAAAGGCGGCGAAATAGATATAATTTCCGAAAAAGACGGCTGCATTGCCTTTACGGAGGTTAAGACGAGAAAATTCGGAGCATTGATAGAAGGCTATGAGGCGGTGACCAAGGCAAAAATGAGGCGGATAATCAACGCCTCGGAGCAGTTTATAATAAGCAATCCTCGGTATAAAGACCGCAAAAGGCGGTTTGACGCTGCTTTTGTTACCGTAACCACAGATAAGCTTCCTCAAATTCTTGATATGGAATATTACAAGGGATATTTTACATTAGCAGATTTGGATTACTAATTTTTTAAGCTATTATTACCGAAAGGACGAAAAATGAACTACAAAAGCACAAGAGATGAAAAAATCAGAATAACAAGCGCATATGCTATTACACAGGGTCTTTCCGCAGAGGGAGGGCTTTTTGTACCCGAAAAACTGCCCGCCATAAGCGAAAGCGACATATTGGCGCTTTGTCAAAAAAGCTATGCGGAAAGAGCCTTTGATATATTTAAGCTGTTTTTGACGGATTTTACCGACGAAGAAATCCGTGAATGCGTTACCGAGGCTTACGGAGATAATTTTGATACGGAAAATATTGCGGATATATCCCACCTTTTAACAGGCACTTATATATTGGAGCTGTGGCACGGTCCAACCTGCGCTTTTAAGGATATGGCGCTGCAAATTCTTCCTCACCTTTTGACGGTTTCCGCAAAAAAGACAGTACCCGACAAGAAAATCGCCATACTTGTCGCAACCTCGGGCGATACGGGAAAAGCCGCATTGGAGGGCTTTAAAAATGTTGACGGTACTACCATAAGCGTTTTTTATCCCGAGGACGGAGTTTCCGATATGCAGAAGCGTCAGATGGCTACTCAAGAGGGAAAAAATGTTTTTGTATGTGCCGTTAAGGGCAATTTTGACGACTGTCAGAACGGAGTAAAGGCTATTTTTACCGATAAGGGCATAGAGGAGGAGCTTAATAAAAACGGAATAATTCTTTCAAGCGCAAACTCCATAAATTGGGGCAGACTTTGCCCTCAGATAGTTTATTATATTTCGGCCTATGCCGAGCTTATTAAAAACGGAGAGATAAAGTACGGGGAAAAGATAAATATTGCAGTACCCACAGGAAATTTCGGAAATATTCTTGCCGCATACTATGCAAGGGAAATGGGACTTCCCGTAAACAAGCTGATTTGCGCCTCCAACTCCAATAATGTTTTAACCGATTTTATAAAAACAGGCGTTTACGACAGAAACAGAGATTTTTACACCACAATTTCTCCTTCTATGGATATCCTTATTTCAAGCAATCTGGAAAGACTTTTGTATCATCTTTCGGGAGAAAAAACCGAGGAAATAAACAAATGGTTCGGCTTGCTTAAGGAACAGGGAAAATACGAGGTTTCGCAGGACGTTAAGTCGAAGCTTTCGGCTCTGTTTTATGCGGGCTGCTGCAATGACAGCGAAACCAAGGCGGCAATTAAAGAGTGCTTTGAAAGCTATTCCTATCTTATGGATACCCATACCGCTGTGGCGTACAAGGTTTACGGTGATTACAAAAGGGACACGGGAGACGGCACCAAGACAATTATCGCCTCCACCGCTAACCCGTATAAGTTCGGCGCAGCGGTTTACAGCGCTGTAGGCGGCGACTGTGCGGGGATAGACGAGTTTACGATTATAGAAAGGCTTGAGGAAAAGACCGGTACTGTGATTCCTCAGCCGTTAGCCGCCACCAAGGATAAGGCGGTAAGATTTAAGGGCGTTATTGAAAGAGAAAAAATGCCGAGGGCGGTTATTGATTTTTTGAAAGAACAAAAGTAAGGTGATTATTTGAGCTTATATGTTTTAGGTGATTTGCACCTTTCCTTAGGCGCAGACAAGTCCATGGACATATTCAAGGGCTGGGACAATTATGTGGAGAAAATCACGGAAAATTGGAACAGTACGGTGAATGACAATGATACGGTCGTGGTCAACGGCGATATTTCCTGGGCAATGTCCCTTGAAAATACCAAAAATGATTTTGAATACATCAACAGCAAGCTAAAGGGCAATAAGATCTTCATTAAGGGCAATCACGATTATTGGTGGACGACCAAGTCCAAAATGGATAATTTTCTGCTTAACAGCGGCTTTGACAGAATAAAAATACTTAACAACAACGCATATCTGATCGAGGGTATTTCGGTCTGCGGCACGAGAGGCTGGATAAACGACGACGGTCAGCCCTTTGACGAAAAGATACTCAACAGAGAAGCCGGACGAATGGAAACGACCCTTGCCGAGGGGAAAAGGTTAGGCGGAGAGCTTACGGTATTTATTCATTATCCGCCTATTTTCGGGGGAGAAAAAAATTACTATATTCTTGACATACTGAAAAAGTATGGAGTGAAGCACTGCTATTACGGTCACGTTCACGGACCTGCAAGAAAAAAAGCTTTTACGGGCGAATTTGAGGGCACTGAGTTTCATATTGCTTCCTGTGACTGTGTTAATTTTACCCCCGTATTGGTAAAAGAATAAAAATTATGTGAAAATAAAAAAATATTTAAAAAGTAGTGGAAATATTTGCAAAACTATGCTATACTATAAAATGACTGTAAAAACGGAGGAATTTTTAAATGGAAATTATTTCTAACAACAAAACGGAAGTAAACACCTCGGAGGTAGTATTCAAAAGCACTGCGGAAGAATTTGAAGCTGCATTGCAGGTTGCATACCTCAAAAAGAGAAAGAACATAACCGTTCCCGGTTTCAGAAAGGGAAAAGCCACCAGAAAGATGGTAGAAAATCATTACGGCGAACAGATTTTCTATGACGACGCAGTAAGCGGGCTTTACAGGGAACATATCGAAGAGGTTATCAAGGAGACGGGGCTTGACGTTGTGGATATGCCCAGCATTGAGGTAACCGACGTAAGCAAGGAAGAGGGCGTTACCTATAAGGCAGTGGTAACCACCAAGCCCGAAGTAAATATTTCCGATTACAAAGGAATAAAGGTAACAAAAATTGTCAAGAATGTAACCGACGAGGACGTTGACAATGAGTTAAAGGCTCGTCAAAACAGAAATGCAAGAATTATCGACGTTACCGACCGTGCTGCGGAAAAGGGCGATACAGTTGTATTCGACTTTGAGGGCTTTGTTGACGGCGTTGCTTTTGAGGGCGGAAAGGCGGATAAGTTCAGCCTTGAGCTTGGCAGCGGTCAGTTTATTCCCGGCTTTGAGGATCAGGTTATCGGTCACAACATTGATGAAAGCTTTGACGTTAATGTTACATTTCCCGCCGATTACACCGCTGAGGAGTTAAGGTCCAAGGAAGCGGTATTCAAGTGCTATATCCATGAGATCAAGGGCAAGGAGCTTGCTCCCCTCGACGATGAGTTTGCGAAGGACGTAAGCGAATTTGATACTCTTGAGGAGTTAAAGACGGATATTAAGACCAAGCTTTCCGAGCAGGCCGAAAAGCAGGCGGATATGCAGGTTGATACCGATATCAACAATACTCTTATTGAAAAATTAGAGGGTGAAATTCCCGACGCCATGTATCAGCACAGAATCACCGAAATGGTTCGTGACTGGGAATACAGAAACAGATATCAGGGCATTACCGTTCAGGATTATCTTAAGTATACAGGCGCAACCATGGAGCAGTTTAGGGAAAACTTTAAAGAGCCTGCCGTTAAGCAGGTAAAGCTCAGACTTGCTCTTGAAAAGATCGTACAGCTTGAAAATATTGACTCCACCGACGAAGAGCTTGAAAAGCATTATGCGGATCTTGCCGAAGAGCATAAGATGGAAGCCGAAAAGGTTAAGCAGATAATTCCCGCCGAGAGCCTTGCCGAGGATATCAAGGTTGAAAAGGCTTTTGATCTGGTTAAAAACAGTGCGGAAATCGCATCGTAAATTTTTTAATATTTTTATGCAGAAGGAGAGTAGACAGCTTTGAGAGAATACATGAGTTTAGTACCGACCGTTATTGAGCAGACGGGCAGAGGCGAGCGCGCTTACGACATTTATTCGAGACTTTTGAACGACCGCATAGTTATGCTTCATGAGGAGATAAACGCCACCACTGCAAGTCTTGTTATTGCGCAGCTTTTGTTCCTTGAGGGTCAGGATGCGGACAAGGACATTCAGCTTTATATCAACAGCCCCGGAGGTTCTATTACAGACGGTATGGCGATTTATGATACCATACAGTATATAAAGTGCGACGTGTCTACCATCTGTATGGGTATGGCGGCGTCTATGGGAGCATTCCTTTTGGCGGCGGGAACAAAGGGCAAGAGAATATGCCTTCCCAATGCGGAGGTAATGATACACCAGCCTTCGGGCGGCACAGGCAGGGCGCAGGCTTCGGACATCGACATTGTGGCAAAGCATATTATTCATGTTAAGGAAAAGACGAACCGTATGCTTGCCGATATGACGGGTCAGCCCTATGAAAAAATCGTTGCCGATACCGACAGAGATAACTATATGACAGCGCAGGAAGCTCTTGAATACGGCATAGTCGATAAAATTTTTGATAAACGGTAAATAAGTGCAATAACCGCACATCGCTGTAAGAACAAGTTCTAAAATGCGAGGTGCGGTATTGCCGATTTTGAGGTATTTATGTTAAAGTGTAATTTTTGCGGAAAAACAGAAGATTATGTTTCCAAGATGCTTGTGGGAAAAAACGGCGTTATCTGTAACGAGTGCGTTATCGCTTCCTATAATATGCTTTTGGAGGAGGGGGAAATACCCTACTATGACCAGCACGGAAACGGCAAAAAGGGAAAAAATAACGGAGCGCTTAAAAAGGATAAGCTTTTAAAGCCCGCAAAAATCAAGGAGATTCTTGACGAATATATAATAGGTCAGGACGAAGCCAAAAAGGTTTTGTCGGTGGCGGTATATAATCATTACAAAAGGGTTTTGTCCGCAGAGGATGAGGAAAAGGACATTGAGCTGCAAAAGAGCAATGTTTTGCTGTTAGGTCCTACAGGCGTGGGAAAAACAATGCTGGCGCAGACCTTGGCGAAGATTTTGAATGTTCCCTTTGCTATTGCGGACGCCACCACCCTGACCCAGGCCGGTTATGTGGGCGAAGATGTGGAAAATGTACTGTTAAGACTTATTCAGGCGGCGGATTTTGACATTGAAGCGGCTGAAAAGGGAATTATCTATATAGACGAGATAGATAAAATATCCCGCCGCTCGGAAAATACCTCTATTACAAGAGACGTAAGCGGCGAAGGCGTACAGCAGGCATTGCTCAAAATAGTTGAAGGTACGGTTTCCAATGTTCCCCCTCAGGGCGGCAGAAAACACCCGAATCAGGAGTTTATTCAGATAAACACGAAGAACATTCTTTTTATTTGCGGCGGTGCGTTTGACGGAATCGAAAAGAATATTATTTCCCGTATTCATTCCTCTGCTTTGGGCTTCGGAGCCGATGTGAGAAGCCAAAAGGAGCATAGCTTAACAGAGGCTTTCCATGAGGTTGCTCCCGAGGATTTGGTAAAATACGGAATTATTCCCGAGCTGGTAGGCAGACTTCCTATTGTTACCGTTCTTGACGAATTAGACGAGAATGCGCTGATAAAAATTCTTACTGAGCCTAAAAACGCTTTGGTTAAGCAGTACACTTATCTTTTCGGATTAGACAATATCGAGCTTGAAATTCAGCCTGAGGCTTTAAAGGAAATTGCAAAGAAGGCGGTGGAAAGAAAAACGGGAGCAAGAGGACTTCGCACTATTGCGGAAGAAATTCTTTCCGAAACCATGTTTGACGCTCCTTCCGATGAAGCTCTCACAAAGGTTATTGTAACAGCCGATAATGTTAAAAACGGAACTCAGCCGAAAAAAGTTCACGATGGTAAAAAGCAGGAGATTACTTCAAAGAAAACCACTAAAAAGAACGCAGGATGATTGCGTAAAATCAGCTTAATCTTTTTGGCGCATAACGGAATAAACCAAAAATCACAGATAATAAAAGCACTTTGGGAAATCAAGGTGCTTAATTTATTTTAAACCAATACTAATACTAATCCTTTTAAAATTGTTGTATTGGTATTATAGTAAAATTCTTAATCGTCTTATAGACAACAACTGTCAACTTTTCACAGCCCTCGGTTCGACGAATAAAAAGGAGCGGAACAAGAAAAAAGGATTTGTGCGGCGTTGCATTAAAGTTCGACACTTATCAACAAATTTAAATGCAATTCATCATAATTCCAATATTATTTTTATGGCGATATGGGTAAAAAATACTGCAAAGCACTATTATAGGCTAATTTGCGGTGTTTTGGCAAATTAGGGTTTTTATTGGGAAAAGATATTGAAATAAACAAAATGTTGCGGTAAAATATACATTGTCGGTACAAGATATCGAAAAAGAATAAAAAATATATAACGACAGATAAAAGCTGTCACATTGAAAGGAAGGATCAGAATGAAAAACAATGGCTGCACTTTTATCGCCTCATCTTTAAGCGACTTTAGTTTCGGATATGACTTTGAAAACCCCAAATGTATTTATTTAGTATCACAGCTAAAGGATTACATAACCAAAAAATATAATGAAGGGGTAAGGGATTTTTATTCGGTATGTGAGCAGGGCACTGATTTATGGGCAGCGGAATATGTTGCTGAAATAATAAAAAAAGACGGCTCGGTAAAGCTTCATTGCATTTTGCCCTATGAGGAACAGGCCGCAAAATGGCATTCGGATGTCAGGGAGCTTTACTACAAGGTTCTTGAACAAGCTGATGATACGAAATTCGTAAGTCTGCGCTATTCCGAGGGCTGCTTAAAAAAAGCAAGGCTTCTTACAATCGACAGCAGCAGATATATTTTTACTGCCTTAGAATCGGACCTCGGCAATGAGTATACGGAATATGCATTAAAAAACGGGAAAAGCGTTTATAACTTCTTTACTGAGGACGAGAGCGTCAGGGAATAGGAAAAATCAAATTCAGGCGCAGAGCCGGACAAATTGGCAGTCGAAGCGGCTTTACTCTTTGTCGTCACTTACACGATATGTGGATATTACTGTAAAAATATTCCCTCGTTAAGAACGCTGAGTCTGACGGCTGAGAGACGGGGACGTCATATTATAACGCTTAATAATAACGTTGGGGCATTGGAGGTCGCTTTATTTACAAGGCGATCTCCTTATTTTTTGTAAAATGACATAAACAACTGCACTGCAAAAAAATTTGACATTTTGAGACTATAATGCTATAATTAAAAATAAATATGCCTATTTTAAAAAGATATATTAACTTTTAACGGGAATATAATTGATTTGACAGGAAGATAAGCGCCTGTTCTTTGCATAATGCTAATCTTATTCTATGGTTGGTATACAACGGAGAAAATGATGAAAAAAAATTTTATTGTTATTATTTCCGCTATGTCATTGATGCTAAGCGGATGCAGCTCTCGACAGGTTGATGTTATCATAAATGTCGACGGGTATGAGGGCATTATATTGGCAACGAAAAATACGGCTGTCCCCCCTGTTTCAGTTCCCGCATTTGTCAGCGGTGAGTTAAATGCGGAAACCGTTTCGGGAGATTTTAGTTCTGAGCCTAATGAAATTACAAGCGTTTTGGAAACCGCTTCTTCGATACAGCAAAACCCCGTAACGGCCGCTCCCGCAACAGAGCCTAATGTGATTGTCACTGCCGAGCCGACGAAAACCACCACCGCCCCATACATAGAAGCAACAACGCCTAAGCCGGTAATTACGACTGCTTCTTCCGCCGAAACAAACCCCCCTGTAACTTCAGAGGAAGAGCCGCCTACTGCCGATTTAACTTTGATTATGGGAAAAAGCGTTGCCACAGCGGATCAGATGAGAGCGTTTATAAAAGCCGTCAATCCGGATGTGGATCAAAAAATTATAGATATGATACCCTATTATTTGTCCGAGGGTGAAGCGGAGGGAGTAAGAGGCGATATAGCATTTGCCCAGTCCTGTTTGGAAACCGGATATTTTAAATTTGAAAAGACCGGAACAGGCTCTGCCGTCACCATAGATGATAATAACTTTTGCGGCTTGGGAGTTACCCAATTAGGCATAAAGGGCTGCATCTTTGAAACACCCCAATTAGGCATCAGAGCGCAAATACAGCATTTAAAGGCTTATGGATCAACCCTTCCGTTAAACGGGGAGCAGATAGATCCGCGTTTTCACTATGTGGTGAGAGGCTGTGCGAAATATTGGGAATGGCTCGGAATGCAGGAAAACCCTGGCGGCATAGGCTGGGCAGGGGGCAAAAATTACGGACCGATAATTCTTGAAATTTTTTACAGAGTTCTTATGTATTGAAATGAATTATACAGGAGCATACATTCATAAAATATTGCATAAATGTTTTCGGCAGCTTTTGCCGAAAGGACACGTGCAATATCCTGTGAATACAGGTTCTTGGTTTTTTATCAGGAGGAAGTAAAAGCATTATGATAAAGAAAAAGCTTGCTGCGGGAATTGCGGCGGTATCGATTATCTTTTCTCAATTAAGTACATATGCCCAAAACGCTCCCATGGAAAATGAACCCTCTAACGAAGAGGATCAGGTAGTCGCACCTACTCAAACAGAAACTAATTTTGTTTTGCCCAAAAATGTGAGAGCCACCATTATTACGCCTACCGTTGATTTTCTTAAGGAGGATTCCGAAGAAGGAACGGTTGCCGAAGAGCTTGACGCCTTGTATGCAAGGCTGTCCGAAATCGGCTTAAATACAGTCTATATCAATACCGTGTATGAGGATAAGGCGTACTACAACACAGATATGAACTTAACGGGGGAAGAGGACTATGTCTCTTTGGCGTTAAGCAAGGCTGAGGAAAACGGTTTCCGTGCATATATGGTTTTTGACTTAAACCATGCGCTGAAAAATGCGGACAAAAAATCGGATAAGACGGATTATGTAATTTCCGACGCCCACCGTTTTGCGCTGAAATATAAATGCGACGGCATTTTAATAGATAACTATTATGGAGAAAAAACCCCGGAAAGCTATGCCGATTATATGCAGAACGGTTCGGGAATAGGCTATGATAATTGGCTTTATGATACAAGTGAAATGTATTTTTCTACTGTAAGCGAGGTTATTCATATCACCGATAACAGTATTCCGGTAGGCATACTTATAAAGGATATGTGGGCTAACAGCGAATCAAAGGAAGAGGGAAGCGAAACAAAAGATCCGATACAAGCCTATTTTGACGGATTTTCCGACACAAAAAAGTATGCGGAAAAGGGGTATGCGGACTTCTGCGCAGTTAACGCTTACGGCTCGATAACAAGTACGACTCTGCCCTTTGAAAGTGTTACGAAGTGGTGGAATGATTTAGCTGAAGCTAATGGACTTGCTCTTTATGTGGTGCATTTTAACGAGTATCAGGGGCAAAATAAAGAGGGCTGGGCAGGAGTGGATCAACTGCTGAAGCAGCTTGCCTTGTCCAAGGATTTATCCGCTTTCGGGGGAAGCGTGTTCCATTCCTGCGACAGCTTGCTTACCAATACGGCGGTTACCGAAAATATTACTAAATTTTATGGTGATCAGATAAACGAGGACGCACTTTTTGAGGGGCTGAAAATGCAGTCTCCCTCAAAGCTTAACTTTGTTACCTACGAGCCTTTTGTGGACTTTATGGGTACTTTTGACGAAAACTTTGAGGTGAAGTTCAACGGTATGAATGTTACCCGCAACAGTGCAGGATACTTCTACTTTGAAGAACCCTTGGATATCGGTATGAACACCTTTACCATTGAGCATAAGGGGATGGCGTTCCAATATCGCATTGAAAGAAAGGTAATCACCATAAAGGCGCTTGATTCGTCAATAGCTGAAGGAAAATCTCTTACCGTAAACGGAGGAAGCAGGATAGAAATAGCCTGCACTGCCTACGAGGGAGCAAATGTTACCGCTGCCGTCAACGGTAAAACTATTGCTCTTAAAGAAAGTGACAGTAAAACAGACGAGGATATCAACAGCTCTTACAAAAGATTTGTGGGCTACTATACCGTACCCGATGGAATTATCGGACAGGAGCAGGATTTGGGAACAATTTTGGTATCCTCCGAGTATGCGGGATATAAGCAGTCGCTTTACGGCGCTTCCGTTAAAGTAATGGCGCTTCCCGAGCCTCCAAAGCCCATAGAAACGGTTTTGGGCGACCAAAATTCCGCAGGCTCGGGAGAAGTTGTCGGAACTATGGATCCTGTGCATTTAAATACCGAAGAGGTGCAGTATATAAAGGTTTCAAAGGATTACACACACGTTTTTAACGGAAACACGGCAGGCTTTGCTCCCACTCCCGACTTTGCTCAGCTTCCCGCAGGAACATTGGATTATTTGCTTACATCTTCGGGCGATTATTATATTACCGAAAGCGGAAAGCGTTTTAATCAGACCTCCGTTACCTCATTTTCCGATACGGGATTGGGAGAAAATGCGCTGGTTGTTAAATCCACAGGCACAAGCGGAAGGTATTCGTATTTTAAAATCAAGCTTGACTATAAAATAGGCTATAATATTGATTTTGTGGGAAACAGCTATTACAGCGGCGGCGACGGTGATTTTTATCTCAACGACTTTACCGCCACGCACGTATATATTACCTTTGACAATATCACCTCGGTAACAAAGCTGCCCAGCTTTGAGTACAACTATGTTTTCAGTGACGGAAAGTGGGAAACCGTTACAATAGGAGGCATACCCAGATTTCGAATGGTGCTTACTCTCCGCCAGCCGGGAGTGTATTCGGGCTGCGGCGCAACTTATGACGATGACGGAGATTTGCTGCTGAAATTCAAAATCCTTACAAATTCTCTTCAGGGAATGACAATAGGAATAGACCCCGGTCACGGCTACACAAGACCGGGAGTTTACGACCCCGGTTCAATAGGCTACATCAGAGAGGTTGACGCCAATCTTGCAGTAGCCAAGGAGGTGGAAAGTCAGCTTAAGGCTTTGGGTGCGAATGTTGTAAGGCTTAAAACCGAAAGCGAGGTAGCCGTAACGGAGGAACGTCCCAACATACTGCGTCCATACGGAATAGATATGTTTATTTCCATTCATTCAAATAAAATGAAAGGCGTTGAAACGGCAAGGGGAACGGAGGCATATTACTTCACCTCCTACAGCCAGCCTTTTGCAGCGGCTGTTTCATCGCAAATTGCCGATTATTTTACTCATAATGTGTACAGCGACGGTGCGGATAAAAACAGGGGCGCAAAGTACAGCTATTATTTGGTAACCAAGCAGCAGGATTTTCCCTCAATTCTTGTGGAAATGGGCTTTGTGAGCAATGAGGAGGACGCTCTTGCTCTTGCCGACCCCAACCATCAGAAAAATATTGCGGCAAGAATAGTAAAGGGAATACAAAACTACATCGGCAGAAGCAATATCAGCATTATTTCCGGCGGAGCAAGCCGGACGGAAACGCCTGAACAAACCACGCCTGAAACTGCGGAAGAGCCGCCTGCCCTAACCACCGCTGCTGCCGAAACCGACGATCCTGCCGCAGCAACGGCGGAATATGCTGCCGAATCGGGAATAGCCCGGGAGGAAGTAAGCTTATATGATCTTAGTGAAAAAGATTTTAATATAGCTGCGGTTACTCCCGGTCCTTTTGAACCGGATATAGGCTGAGTAAGAATGGGTTCCGAATAGTTGTTAACGGACTTTGTCTATTGTATAATTGAAAATTGAAATTAAACCTGACATTTGTACAGTTGTAACAACATTTTTATATTTGTTGTAATATCTACTTGCATTTTATACAATGTTTTGTTATAATGAACTTGTATAGAATTGTCGAAAAATAACGGTGATTTTTCGGACGGATTCAAACAGATAAAGCGGAAGAAAGGATTGATATTTTTAATGTCAGCAAGTATCGTGGTTGGTACTCAATGGGGCGATGAGGGAAAAGGCAAGATAATAGATATAATTGCTTCCCGTGCCGATGTGGTGGTTCGTTCCCAGGGCGGAAACAATGCGGGACACACTGTTGTAAGCGGTGGTCAAACCTACAAGCTTCACCTGATTCCATCGGGAATACTTTATAAGAATACTCTTTGCCTTATCGGTGCGGGAGTTGTAATGGATCCCAAGGATTTTGTGGGGGAAATGGATATGCTGGAGGGCAGAGGAGTTTCTCTTGACAACCTGAGAATTGACCCAAGAGCGCATATCACTATGCCTTGGCATATAGAATTGGACGGACTTTCCGAAAAGTTCAGAGGGAATGCGGATATAGGCACAACCAAGCGAGGAATCGGTCCTGCTTATATGGATAAATATGAGCGCTGCGGAATAAGAGCTTATGATTTGATTCATCCTGAAATATTTGCAGAAAAGGCACGCTCCACGGGAATGCTTAAAAATAAGATTATTACCGAGGTTTACGGCGGCAAGCCTGTAGATATTGAGGCAGTGATAAGGGAATACACCGAATACGGAAAGCGTATTGCAAAATATGTGGATGATGTTTCGGTAATAGTCTATAATGCGGATAAAGAGGGAAAAACAATTATGTTTGAAGGCGCTCAGGCTACCCTGCTTGATATAGACTTCGGCACATATCCTTATGTTACCAGCTCTCACCCTTTATCGGCGGGCGTTTGTGTAGGCACGGGCATTGGTCCTATGATGATAAGAGACATTATAGGAGTTGCAAAGGCTTATACCACAAGAGTAGGCAAAGGTCCGTTCCCGACCGAACTTGAAAATGAAACAGGCGATATGATAAGAAATAAGGGCGGCGAATTTGGCACTACCACAGGCAGACCCAGAAGAACAGGCTGGTTTGACGCAGTGATTGTTCGTCATTCCGTCAGAGTAAACGGATTATCCAAATTAGCTATAAACAAGCTGGATACACTAAGCGGAATAGGCGACTTAAAAATATGCACTGCATATGAAAAAAAGGATGGAACCGTTATAAAGGATTTTCCTCCCGTTCTTGAGGAGCTGGCTGACTGCAAGCCTGTTTACGAAATGTTTGAGGGCTTTAACGAGGACATTTCCCGTTGCAAAGCTTTTGAAGAGCTTCCCAAGTCTTGTCAAAGGTACATTGAGAGGTTAGAGGAGCTTTGCGGCTGTAAAATTGCAATGATCGGAAACGGTCCCGATCGCACTCAGATTATAGAGAGATAAATAGAAAGTATGCTTAATGAATATTCTTTTTGTAGGCGACATAGTAGGACAAAACGCTTGTCGCGATTTTACGGCAATGCTTCCGGGACTGAAGCAAAGGTACGGTATTGATGTAACGATAGTTAACGGGGAAAATTCCGCTGACGGAAACGGCATCACCCCTTATTCGGCAAATTTGCTGCTAAGCGGAGGGGTAGACGCCATAACAGGCGGAAACCACAGCTTTAAGCGTTCTGAAATGACGGCTCTTCTTGAAGAAAGCAGTGTTATAATAAGACCTG
Organism: uncultured Clostridia bacterium; assembly: GCA_947427325.1. GTDB lineage: Bacteria > Bacillota > Clostridia > Oscillospirales > Ruminococcaceae > Ruminiclostridium_E. Next base: position 19,637 of record CANEHP010000012.1, read on the forward strand.
CAAACTTTGGAGAAGGGTGCGTGGGAAAGGGCTTTTGTATTCTTGATTTCGGAAGCTGCTCTTTAGCGGTAATAAATTTAATAGGCACAACTTATATGCAGGCGGTTGACAATCCCTTCCACTGCATAGACAAAATTTTAAAGGAGATTGATACAAAAAACATATTGGTTGATTTCCACTGTGAAACAACCTCTGAAAAAAAGGCATTGGGGTACTACCTTGCTGGTAGAGTATCTGCTGTTGTAGGTACTCATACCCATGTACAGACCGCAGACGAATGTATTCTTGAAAACCACACAGGCTATATAACCGATGTGGGAATGACGGGAGTGCAGGAATCGGTTTTAGGCGTAGACAAGGACATTATAATTGCTCGACTTACCACATACTACCCTCAAAGGCATATTTACGCAAAAGGAAGGACAACTGTTAATGCGGTGGCTTTGGAGATAGATCAGAAATCCGGAGCATGCCGCAGTATTAAGCGTATTTTTGAATGAGGGCGGAGACCCTCACGGCATGAAAGGAAGGTACAAGTATGGAATCGGTAAAAGTATCGGCAAGATCAGTTCCAAAAGCAGTGGCAGGAGCTATTGCTGCAATTATCAGAGAGGGAAAAACCGTAGAGGTTCAGGCAGTAGGCGCAGGAGCAGTAAATCAAGCTGTTAAGGCTATTGCCATCGCCTGTGTTTATATGCAGGAGGAAAACACCGAGATAATTTCAATTCCCGTTTTTGCAGGAATTGAAATTAACGGCGAGGAAAGAACCGCCATCTGCTTTAAGGTGGAAAAAAGATAAGGTTTTATTTCTTAATTTGTATCTGCTTTTTCGTTATTCTGTTCTTGTTTATTTATTTCCGAAAAGCTTATAATGAATCCGGGAATTGCCATGAGAGGAAATTATATGAAAAAGAAAGTATTTTCAATATTTGCGGTGATTCTTTTTGCTGCATTAAGCCTTTGTATATCTATTTCCGCTTTTGACGGCAATGATTACGATTACGGCGGAGGTGGCGGCGATTGGGGCGGTGGCAATGATTGGGGAGGCGATTACAGCTTCAGCAGCTTAGGTTCGTACGGTTCAATCGGTGCTGCATCGGCAGTTATTGTTATTGTTTTCGTAATAATTGTAATTGTAATTACAAAGAAAAAGGGTAATGGCAATTCCACAGGAAGCATCTCGGGAAAGGTGATTTCGGGACAAGGTTCGCAGGGCAGACTTGTTCACCTGCCTAACAGAAATGACCAAATTCAGGAAATTATCCGTAAAAAAGACCTCAATTTCTCGGCAGACGACTTCGTTGCATACAGCAAGCAGGTGTTCATAGATATAGAAAACGCTTGGTGCGCCCGTGATTTGACATCTGTCAGACCTGTTATGCACCAAAATCTTTACAATACTACGCAGCAGCAGGTTGCAGGAAAGATAAGGGACAAGGTTGTTCCTCATTTGGAAAGTATTGCCGTTAACACCGCTTATCTTACAAGCTTTGTAAGAGATAAGGATTATGAATATCTTGCGGTTTACCTTAACGCTCGTATGATTGATTATCAGACAGACGAAACAACGGGAAATATTATTAAAGGCGACAGAACAACCCGTTGGGATATGCGGTACAAGATGAAGTTTATAAGAACCACGGGAACTTTGACCAACGATAAGAGCGAAAATGCTCACGGCTACAACTGCCCTAACTGTGGTGCACCTCTTGAAATTACCTCATCGGGAAAGTGCCCTTACTGCGGCTCGGTTGTTTCCACAGGCGATTACTCATGGGTTCTTGCGGACTTTACCACTGTACGCAACGATACGGTTGACGACGGAATCAGAGTTTCAAACGAGGATCAGCGGTAATGGGGGGCTTTGTTACATTTTTAATTGTATTCGGCGGTATTGTTGTGGGGTTAGTTGTTGTATTTCTGATTATCAAATCCTATCTTAACAAAAAGACAAAGCAGTATTTGGGAATGGGTTTGGGAGAAACGGCAAAGCTTTTGTCAAACGGCTTGGCTAACGAATGCAGCACCCCTTACTCAGTTCCTAAATTAGACCCTTTGTATAAGCCGAAAATTGACCGGGATTTTCCCGAAACGGGCTTTAATCGCTTACAGGCTATGGCGAAAAATGGCATAGTTCAAATATTGAACGCCATTGAAAGTAGTAAATGCAATTCTGTTGAACACGGTTCAATGAGATTGGAGGATCAGATAAAGGGAATTACCGATTCCCATCAGTTAAAGGAGGAGTCGGTACATTACGATAATATTCAGATACATAATATAGGTGTAGATAAATACGACGTAAGCACCGAGGCGGCTTCTGTGGTTTTTCAAATTGCGCTGCAAAGCACATATTTTTGCGAAAGGGACGGTAAGGTTGTTGCAGGCGCTAAGGAAAAACCAACCCAAAACCTGTTTTCGGTGACTCTTGCGCACAATCAGGATCTGTCAAGCACCGATGTGGATACATATATTGAAGCCAACTGCCCTAACTGCGGCGCTCCCGTCCCCGCAAAGGGAAGGGAATGCCCCTACTGCGGTTCGGGACTTGTTCCCGTGGTAGACAGATACTGGCAGATCGACAGCTTTAATCTGCTGAAGTGAGCACGAGGTTTTAGAACTTGTTCTCATAGAAATTGGCACGCATCTTTTCGGCAAATTTTGCCGATGACTGCGTCAAAATTCTTTGAAATACACGAGTATTCCTGCGGAATTTTTCCTTGTTCTCGACAAAATTTGCTCGAAAATCTGTGCACCATTCCTATGAGAACAAGTTCTTATTATTGTTTAACGACCCTTGCGTGGGTGAGAGGAACGTTTTATTAGGCGGCAGCCAAACGGGTTTCGGTTGCGATTATATACCGGCTAAAACTTTGTGCGGCTTATGCTGCGGTATCATAAATGGGGGCGATGCCTTTATTTATATCAATAATCGAAAGGATCAGATCTTAATATGGGACTTATTAAGGCTTTAACAGGCGCATTGGGCGGAGAATTGGGAGATTCCTGGAAGGAAGCCGTGCATTGCGAAGCTATGGGCAACAATGTTATTCTTCGCAACGGCGTAAAAATGCACCGAAATTCTTCAAGAACATCAAACACAAAGAATACGGAGAATATTATCAGCAACGGCAGCGTTATTATGGTTGAGGAAAACACCTGTATGCTGACCTTGGATAACGGCAAGATCACGAATATTGTTACCGAGCCGGGCAGATATACTCTTGACAACTCTTCTGCGCCTTCTATTTTTGCGGGACAGATCAAGGATTCCGCTAAGGACTTCTTACAGCGTTTTACCTTCGGCGGAACTCCCGGAGTTGAACAGCGGGTTGTATACATCAACCTGCAAAGACTTCCCGGAATACGCTTTGGAACAGCTGCTGCCGTACCTTACTTTGATCCTAAGTACAATACGTCTATTGATTTGCGCTTTTTCGGCACTTTTGAAATTCAGATTCCCGACGCCGAATATGCCGTAAGATTTTATCAGCAGGTGGCAAGCAAGGGTGTAAGCTCCTCAGATATGACTGTTGCCTCCATTTTTGACAGCCAGCAGTATAAGCAGGAATTTATCCAAGCTATGACCGAAGCTTTGGGAATGCTTTCCACTCAGAATATTTCATACAGCCAAATCTCCACTCAGCTTTCTCTGCTTACCGAAAACGTTCAGAAGGCAACCTTAAACAACTGGCAGGAGCGCGGCTTTGTTGTAACCAATATAGGTATGGG
>CANEHP010000013.1 GCA_947427325.1 uncultured Clostridia bacterium
GTATAAAGGTCAATCCTCGAAGTGACATTTTTAAGGGATTTTCCGAACGGCAGGGGGCAAAGCTTATTGATGCGCTTAAACGGTATGTCGGGAGTGCCAAGAGGAAAGGAGCAGGGAATGGATATAAGCAAGCTTAAGGATAAGGATCGAGAGGTCGCCGAGCTTATCGGGATTGAAAATTATCAAAAACTGATAAGCAGATACGGCGGCGGCAACATATACATTCCCTCAGCTTCCTTACTGAACAGAGAAGAGCTTGAAGCGGAAATACGCCGGGAATACAACGGAGATAACGCCGCTAAACTCGGGAAACAATACGGGTTGTCGGCAAGAACGATTGTACGAATAGTAACAAAAAAGCCTATGCATTGAGCATGGGCTTTTAGCGGAATCAAATTTACTTTTAACAAGAATTATATTTACAACTCTACCATTATTTTCAGTTTTGAGCGCTACATTCAATCCTTTGAGAACAGGGCGTTTTATACATTATGCACAAAAATCTGCTGATTTTGGGAAGAACAAACAAGGCAGAAGAAAAGGCTGGTTAGGTTATAACCTAAATCTTGCTTAAATTTTGTAATCTGTGTAAATTCGCTTGTATAGTGGGATTGTCCCCCACTGTCTATGCGAGGAAATGCTTCCTCGCATAAGTTTAAATATTTCCTCGCCTTCCCCGCTATTACAATATTATTTTTCCTCGATTTTAGTTAATATCATTTAAATCTTAAAATGATGAAATCCGCTTGCAGCATACGTTTAAACGATTGCCTTTTCATTAAAATGCTATTAAAACGGTTCTTTAAAATGATTTGACAGATCTCGCTAAAAAAGAAAAAAGGGGGCGGATTTGCCCCCTAACTTTTGACAAGTTAGTCGGGTAATCGACTTCATAACTCGTCAATATAATCCTTGAAAATCCGCTTGACAAAAGCTTTTTCTTGGGCATTCCCCGTGTGTTTTCGGGTTTTGCCGGGTTTTACCGTTTTTGGGGTTTGCTTGTCAAATAACACGATGCAAGCACAATAAGGAGGAATTAAAAATGTTTCACGGAACAACAGACAGCAGATATCCCGGTAAAAAGGTACTCATTGAAACGCATTATTTAGAAAAACTGGACTGTTCTTATGTATGCAAAGAATGCTTTAACATCATAATTTTAAAAAGTGGAAGCCTGTTAACAAAAATACAGTCCATTGATTGCTTCTTTACTGCTCCTGCGGTCATATGTTTAGACAATCTTAAAAGTTTAGAGATCATATCCGATAACGTCGCAGAAGCGGAAATTATCAATTTTGATCCAAGTTTTCTTAATGTCAATATGCAAATATCGACCATACGAAGCGTAAATTATGAGCATTTGTGTCAGCTGCATTCGTTTTTTCAGTTAAGCCCGTTTCTGACTGATAACATTGATAAAATCGGATTCCAGCTTTCAGAGGATACACTGGATAAGGTTGAAAGAGCCTTCCATAGTATAATGCAAAGCATTACCGAACAGAAGGATTGGTATTGGTCTTGCAGAGCAAGATCATATTTCATTGATATTATTAATATTTTGGAACGAATGTATTTTAATGATTTCATAGAGGCTCCTGTCGGTTCTTGCATAAAAGTGAAAATACCAAGTGAGTTCAAGGAGTTAATCTCTTACATAAACAATCATTTGGAGCAAAAGCACACGCTTGAATCCCTTTACCAACACTTCAGAATCAACAAAAATTTGATTGAAAGTTTATTCAAACAATATTTGAACACAACTTTCGGCAAATATTTAAAAATGCAACGATTTGAAACAGCATCTTATTATTTAAGATTTACGGAATTAGATGGTGAACAGATTGCTGCCCGCATTGGACTTTCCTCTTCGCAAAATTTCTGTAAATTCTTTAAGCAGATGAGTGGAATGAGTCCAAATTGTTTTCGTAAGCAAGCTGTTCTAAATCGAAAAAAGATACAATTGAATGAAATTCAATAATGCAAATCCGCCTTAAAATCAATTAAAAATCGTAAATTATAATAACGTCGCGCAAAAATTATATTTTACTAAAAAGCATACAGTACATAGATAAAGTAGTTATAGGAAAAGATATTAATACAAATGATACCCGACAGAAAATAGACAATCTTTGATTTGTGGTCTGTTTTTCGCAATACTGCGTTGTCGTCCTTGCAAGGCATCAGCCTTGCTGCGTCCTTTGCCTAGTCTTGCAAAAATTATCCTCGCATGTCCTTGTCTATTTTCAATCAGGATTAATATCAAATAGCCGCAGGTCTTTTGCTGCGGCTATTTGATATTAAGCAATGCTGTTATAATGCAGGTTAAAGCTGATGTCCTTAACTCTGTTATTCCCCCGATTCCCATTTTGATATCGCTTGCGGAGAAACTCCGATTTTCTCAGCAACCTCTTCTTGTGTCATGCCGAGCTTTTTTCTGTGATTGCGAAGCTTTTCGCCAAATACTTTTTGATCTAACATTTCCATACCTCCAAGATTATTTCGAGATAGCTATCTTGTGAATATATTGTATCACGCAACAAATCAACTTGCAATAGTAAGAATGTTGAGTTTTTTCATGATAATTCTACCACAGGTAGAATTATCTTAGATTACCGACAACCCCTCTTACAAAAAACGCCTTTGTCTGATTTGCCAACCCATCGGTAAACTAAAGGTTGCATGCATTCTATATAACCATTAAATGGGATTGACTGCGGCAAAATAAGCGTCGAAAAGGATGCGGATTACGGTACGGATACCAACGTTTGGAGGTTTTGACGAAAAATTTTTGAAAGGGAATTTTGTTAGTGGTCTGATTTGCCGCCGCATACGGAAGCAAATCTTATGCAGCTATCCCGCCCTTGGAGAGCACAAAGCGATTTTGATGGCCGAAGGGCTGTCAAAAGCACTTTTGCGTTACTCTCGGCAAAAATAACAGAACCTGCTGATATGCGGCGCAGGGAAACAAAATACGGCATAGTCGTTATGACTATACCGAAATTTGTCAGCACTGCCCTCTCCCTTTTACTTCTTTATGTGAAGGGGATGAATGTCTGCATTTTTTTAATTTTGTATAATTAATCCTCTGCATCAGTTTCCACAGGATCGGTCGTTGTTGTGGTTACTGCCGGTTCAGGCTCAACAGCAGGCGCAGGCGTGGTTGTTGCCTCGGCTAAAAGCTCTGTAAACACATTTTCGTTAATGCTTATTGTTTCTTTTTTGACGGGATCTTCATCAAAGTTTACCCTAATCTCGACTAAGGTTTTTCTCTCGCCTGTTTTGGGATTTTCAACAATAATAGCGTAAGTCTTGGTACCGCTGCCTCTTATTGTCCAGATTATATTCTTGCTTAATGCAACGTCCTTGGTTTGCGTAAGAGTCTCCTGAAGCGTGCCGTCAATATAATATTTAAATATAAATTCGCCCTTAGCGTTTGAGTTGACTTTCAGCTCGATCTTGTCGTCTCTCTCGGTAGTCAAAAGCTCGCCGTTGGAGACATAGACGGTTACAACGGTGTCCTTTTCAACCTTTTCGTTAGCGTCAATGCTCTGATAGAAAACCTTTCCCTTCTCAACAACATTATCCGAGGGACAGGGCTTGTACTCCACCAAAAGAACAATGTCGTTTCTCTTTGCATTTTCGCGTGCGGTGTATTCCGAAAGCTTATAGAAATCGGGTACATAGGTAAGAGTGGGCAAAGGTCCGTTGCTGACGAAAATAACCACCTTTGAACCTACTTCAACTCTTTCTCTTGCGGCAGGCTCGGTTTTAACAACGCAGTTTTGAGGAATCGTGTCGTTGTCAACCAACACGATTTCCGTTATAAAGCCTTGGTTTCTCAGCTGCGTTACGGCCTCCTCCTTTGGACGGGATGCATATTCGTCAATCTCCTCCATTTTAGGACCTAAGCTTACGGTAATGGAGATTTGCTGGGTAGATTTAATGGTAGTTCCTGCGCCTACGCTTTGATAAAATACCTTATCCTTTTCTGCGGCGTTGTTCTCGTGGGTAAATCTCAAGTTAAACTTATCGCCGTATTGTGTTTTCACTTCGTCCTCGGTCATTCCCATAAAGGTGGGTACAACGACCTCCTCTGTCTGAGAGCCGTTAGGTCCGTTTGTGCCTGACGGAATCACCTTTTCGGTAACCAGCTTGTACACCACTATTGCCGCAACTATAACAAACACGGCGGTAACGGCAAACAGAATTGACAGCAGCGGCGAGCGGCGGGGCGCAACATCGTCGTCGTCCTCCTCGTCCTCGTCATCTTCGTCTCTTTCCTCTTCCTGCTCGTTTGGATCTTTTAAAGCATAGCCCTTTTTAATCTCTCCGCTGTTTTGCGCTGCGCCCGGCTTTGCGGGATTTTGTTCCGGAGTTACTTTATCAAAATATTTGGTTGTACCGTCTGCCGAAAAATACTTATATTCAAATACAATACTTGGATTCTGCTTAAATTCCTCAATATCCCTTATCATTTCCCCTGCGGTCTGATAACGCTTTGAAGGCTCCTTCTGCATTGCCTTTTCGGTAATTTCCTCCAAGCCCTCGGGGATGGAGCTGTTTACCTCGGACATTTTCTTTGCAGTGGACTGCATATGCAAAAGGGCAATGGAAACGGGATTATCGCCGTCAAAGGGCTTTTTGCCCGTAAGCATTTCATACATCATAACGCCGACGGAATAAATATCGCTGCGCTCGTCGGTAACATCGCCCTTTGCCTGCTCGGGGCTAATATAATGAACAGAGCCTATCGCCTTTTCCGAAACGGTTTTGTCCGTTTCCCTGTTAAAGCGGGCGATGCCGAAATCCATGACTTTTATCGTACCGTCGTTTAACAGCATAACATTCTGCGGCTTAATATCACGGTGAACGATCCCTCTGTCATGAGCATGCTGCAATGCCTTTAAAATCTGCATAGTGAAGTGAACTACATCCTTCCACTTCAAAACGCCCTGCTTAGCGATATATTCGGTTAACGCTATACCGTCAATGTACTCCATTACAATAAACTGGAGCTTGTCGGTAAAGCCCACGTCGTATATTTTGACAATATTAGGATGGGACAGAAGAGCAATAGCCTTTGATTCGTTTCTGAATCTGCGGATAAAGTCCTCGCTGCCCGCAAACTCGGTTTTCAGAATTTTTACCGCAACCGTTCTGTCCTCGGTTATGTCCTTGGCTTTATATATATCCGCCATTCCCCCAACACCGATAAGCTCCAGCAGCTCGTATCTGCCGTCAAGCTTTTTTCCAATGTTATTGTCCATAAACATTTCCGCCATTTCTCCGCACTTTTATTTGAGTTTGGTATTTAATAGGATGATCGCCGCCTGACAGGCGAACATGGTATTTTTTTATATCCGATTACGCTCTCTGTGCGGTAAGAGTGCGTAAATACTCAACAATAGGTTATCAAATCATTATCAGCACTTCGCAAGCGCCACCGAAACATTATCTCTGCCGCCGTTGGCAAGAGCGTAGTCTATAAGAAGGTCGCAACATTTATTCACAGGGTTGTTTACGATTATTCCCGCTATTTCCGCATCGTCGCCGTAGCTGTGAAGCCCGTCGGAGCAAAGGAGCAAATATTGTCCCTCCTCCATATCTATTTCAAAGTAATCGGGGGTAATATCGCTTAATGCGCCCACAGCACGGGTGATGAAATTACGGTTGGGGTGGGTTTTGCTTTCCTCTTCGGTAATTTCTCCCCGCTCTATAAGGCGTCGTATCTGTGTGTGATCCTTTGTCACCTGCTGCATATTTTCGCCGAATATGTGGTAGCAGCGACTGTCCCCCACATTGATTATGTACGCTCTTTCATCATATATTATGGCAGCTACGCAGGTAGTTCCCATACCTCTTTTGTCGGGCTCGGACCTTGCTCGGTCGAAAACAAGACTGTTGGCGGCAGTAACCGAGGTGATAAGCAAATTTCTTATAAAGTTACGGTTATTGCTCAGCCTGAATCCGTTTTCAATGCGATCCTTTATAAGATCTATTGTCATCTGGCTGGCAACGCTGCCTGCGTTTTCGCCGCCCATTCCGTCACATACCACCATTACAACGGCTTCCTCGTTGTCTCCCAAGGCGCTGACCCAAACTCTGTCCTGGTTTTCGGTTCTTATTAGTCCTATGTCGGACTTACAAAAATATTTCAATTTATTATATCTCCGTTTATATCTATAATACAGCAGCAGTTTGCACAAACTGTGAAATAAATTTAAAAATTAATATAAAATATGCAGCCGCTTTAAGTATTATCTCTTCTGAGCTGACCGCAGGCGGCTTCAATATCCGCCCCGAGGGTTCTTCTGACAGTAGCGTTTAAGCCGCTGCCGCAAAGGATTTTCTTAAAGCTTTCCACAAACTCGCTTTTTTTATAGTCTCCCTCTCTGATTTCATTTATCGGGATAAGATTAATATGGCACACGCCCAAGGGCTTTAAAAGGGCAATAAGCTCCCTTGCCGTTTCCGTATCGTCATTTACCCCCTTAATAAGCGCAAATTCAAAGCTTATTCTTCTGCCTGTGGTCTTAAAGTAATTGTCGCAGGCGCTTATAAGCTCCTTTATGGGGTATTTTTTATTTACGGGCATTATAGAACTGCGTTTTTCGTCGGTAGGCGCATGAAGAGACACGGAAAGGGTAAGCCCTAACTTCATTTCCGCCAGCTTACGGATTTTATCCGCAAGTCCGCAGGTGGAAAGGGAAATATGCCTTAGGCTCATATTTCTGCCGCTTTTATGGGAGATTATATGTAAAAACTTTACCACATTGTCGAAGTTATCCAAAGGCTCGCCTATTCCCATAAGCACAACGGAATCTACGCTTCTTCCGCTGTCCCTTTCGCTTTCATATATCTGAAGGAGTATTTCCGAAGGCTCAAGATTTCTCACAAAGCCCGCCTTAGTGGAGGCGCAGAATTTACAGCCCATTTTACAGCCCACCTGTGTGGAAAGGCAAATGCTGTTTCCGTGGTGATATTCCATCAGAACAGTTTCCGCCTTATTTCCGTCGGGCAGTACATATAAATATTTTACAGTATTATCTATGCTTGATACAAGTCTTTTTTGAATTTTCAGTGAATTTATATAAAATTCCTCTTCCAATAAGGCTCTTGTTTGTGCAGAAATATTAGTCATTTTGTCAAAGCTTGGTACTTTTTTATCATGCAGCCACTGAAATACCTGCAAAGCACGGAACTTTTTTTCACCGATTTGTAATAATTTCCGCTCCAATTCCTCATAGGATAGGGATAATATGTCTGTTTTTTCCATTATAACTACCTGACTCTCCTGAGCGTAGCCGCAAAAAATCCGTCTCCCCCCGTAGCGCCCGGCAAAAACGTTCTCATACAGCTGTCCTCAACGCCGCTTACCGAAACGGGCACGACCACAGGTGCAAAGTCTCGGTTATCTTCAAGAAACTTTTCCACCACATCCTCGTTTTCCGATCTGTTCAGGGTGCAAGTGGAATAGATCAAAGTGCCGCCCACCTTTACATACTTTGAAGCGGTTTCCAGAATATGCTTTTGAACAATAGGCAGCTGCTCTATATTTTTCATTTCCTTGTATTTTATTTCGGGCTTTCTTCGGATAACTCCAAGACCCGAGCAGACGGTATCGCACAAAACCTTATCCGCAAGCGGTATTCCTGCGTCATAAACGGTAGCGTCGTGAACTGCTGCCTCCACAATGGAGAGTCCGAGTCTTTCCGCTCCGGTTCTTATCATGGAAACCTTGCCGTCGTATAAGTCAAAGCTGTACAGCTTTCCTCTGTTTGCCATTATTTCAGCCATTGTGAAGGTTTTTCCTCCGGGTGCGGCGCAAACGTCTATAACCGTTTCGTTAAACACGGGTCTTGCCACACGGCAGCAAAGCTGGGAGGAAATATCCTGCACATGAAAAAGCCCTTTTCTGTAAGCGGCGGTGGCTTCTATCTGATGAATATTGCCCAATTCAAGGCAGTCGTCCAAAAGTGCGTTTTTCTTTGCGGCAATCTTTTCTTTGGCAAATTCCGATATAAGCTGGTCGGCGGTGCATCTGAGCGTGTTGACTTTAACATACAGAGGAGGTCTGCCGAAGCTGTCCTTTAAAATTTCCTCGGTTTTTTCCTCGCCGAACATTTCCGTCCATTTTTTCACTATCCACTTAGGGCAGGAATATTCTATTGACTTTTTGGCGGCATTGTCCAAATCCTTATAATCTATCTGCTTTCCGTCACGCAAAAAGCTGCGTAATATGCCGTTTACAAATCCCTTTCCCCGTTGATGGGCAAGGTTCACCGATTCGTTTACCGCCGCACTTTCGGGAACGGCCGTATACAAAAGCTGATAAAGCCCCATTCTTAAAATCTGTACCACGTCGGTATCTATTTTATCAAACTCGGCGGCTGAATAGTGTCGGATTATGTAATCGAGGGTCATCTTCCTTTCGATAACCCCGTAAAACAGCATAGCCGCAAAGGCTCTGTCTCTGTCCCGCAGCTTTTCCCTTGAAAAGGTGTTGTCAAGGAGTATATTTGAATAAGCCTTGTTGTCCTCCATTCGGATAAGCAGTTCAAAAACTGTCTGTCTTGCCGTTTTCATACAATGTTTCCCTCTTTTATGTTTTTTCGGTTTAGGTGTTGAGCCGCTGACAGTTGAAAGCTGAAAGTTGACAGTTAAGGTGTCGGCTTTGCCGACGGATTTGAAATTTTACGTTTCTGCCGACATTTCAAGCCGTTTCTTTAAAACAATGCCGCATTTGCGCAGCTGATAAAACCGACTAATGATATTCTAAATCAGCGAAGCCGTTCCGCAACTGTCAACTGTAAACTGTCAATCTTAATCTCTCCGCCTATTGGACAAGGCTATCAGTCGAATAAGCTGAGTAAGCGCAACCATAAGTCCCGCCACATAGGTCATAGCCGCCGCATTAAGGGTTTTCCTTGCACCGCCGATCTCGTCTCTCTCCAAAAGCCCCTGACCGCTTATAACATTTAAGGCTCTTCTGCTGGCGTCAAACTCAACAGGCAGCGTTAAAAGCTGAAACAAAACCACGCAGCCGAACAAAATTATTCCGATGTCGACGAAAACAGGGATTCCCATAAACATACCCAGCAAAAACAGTATTACCCAGCCCTTTGAGCCGATTTGAGCGATAGGCACGAAAAGCGAGCGGATTTTTATCGGGAGATAGTTTTTGTTATGCTGAATGGCGTGACCTACCTCGTGAGCCGCTACGCCGATGGCTGCCACCGAGGTGCTGTAAAAGGTGGAATCGGACAATGCAACCTCGTTGGAGCGGGGGTCGAAATGGTCTGTAAGGTTTCCGTCAATGCGCCTTACCGCAATATGCTGAAGTCCGTAGCTGTCCAAAATCCGCCTTGCGATAACATGGGCGGGAATATTGCTTCTACTGCCGACTTGGCTGTATTTCTTAAAGGTGGATTGCAGCCTGAACTGTATAAAGTAGGAAAATAAAACGGCAAGAATTACCAAAAAATATGCCGCCGCAGGATTGTTTGCAAAAAAATCAAATATCATAATAATACCTCTTAAAACGCTATTGTTTATCGGCAGCGGGTTCTTTTCCCAAAACAGTGCCTTCCTCTGCTTTTCTGCCCCTTAAAAAGTCGATGTCCTTCATTCTCTTGCCGCCCTCAAGCATTATATCCGTAAGTCTTAACGCTCCTTCTCCGCAAGAAACGCACAAGCCCTCGCCCTTTATTACCGTCCCCGGGGGCATATCGGTTTTGATATCAAGCTTTTGTGAGAAATAAACCTTTAAACGCCTGCCCTCAAAAAAGGTAAAGGCGCAGGGCGAGGCGGAAAGCCCTCTTATCTGATTATATACAGTATCTGCCGATTTGCTGAAATCTATGCGGCAGTCCTCCTTTTTAATCATACCCGCATAGCAGGTATTTTCATCGCTTTGGGGAGTTCGGGGAGCTTTGCCCTGCTCTAAAAGTGAAAGAGTTTCGCAAATAAGCCTTGCTCCACTTTCCGACAGCTTATCATGAAGCGCCGAAGCCGTCATATCCTCGGCAACGGGAATTTCCTCTTTAAGAATCATATCTCCCGTGTCAAGACCCTCCGCCATATACATGGTGGTAACTCCCGTTACCCTTTCCCCTTCCATAATGCACCTTTGTATAGGCGCAGCGCCTCTGTATCGGGGGAGCAGCGAAGCGTGAACGTTTATACAGCCGTATTTCGGAATATCCAAAACCGACTTGGGCAAAATCTGACCGTAAGCCACAACGACAATACAGTCGGGGGAAAGTCTATGAAGAATTTCTGGGGATTTTTCGCCGTCCTCGCCCTTTCTTAAGGAAAGGGGCTGAAACACTTCGATACCGTGAGCCGATGCACATTCCTTAACGGGAGTCGCCTGCATTTTATGACCCCTGTTTTTCGGCTTGTCGGGCTGAGTAAAAACTGCGGAAACATTATGACCTGCCTTGATAATCGCTTCCAGACAGGGTACTGAAAATTCGGGAGTTCCCATAAATACTATATTCAAGGTTAAGCTCCTTTCCTTTGCTCAAAATTTTAAAGCTCTAATACTGATTCTCGACTAAAAATAAACAATCTTTGCGGTCTGATTTTCGCAAATCTCTATTTATTTTTAGACGAGAATTGGTATAAATCCACCGTAAGCGTGGGTTACTTTCTCCCCTTTTCATTCTCTTCCTCGATCATTTCATCGGCTAAATCGGTAAAAATAATTCCGTTAAGATGGTCGATTTCGTGGCATAACGCACGGGCTAAAAGATCCTTTCCCTCGACCTTTATCTCTTTTCCGTAGCGGTTTTGCGCAGTTACCTTTACCTTTGCGGGTCTTTCCACATAACCCCACAGATCGGGAGAGGACAGACAGCCCTCCTTATCTCTTTGCTTGCCCTTTGCTGCGGTAACAACGGGATTTATCAGTTCGATTTTGCCCTCTCCCACATCTATTACCACCACTCTCTTTAATATACCTACCTGCGGAGCGGCTAAGCCTACACCGTTAGCCTCCGTCATGGTTTCATACATATCGTCCAGCAAAACCCAGAGTCTGTCGTCAAAAACGGTAACCTCACGGCAGCGCTTTCTCAGCAGCTCGTCGCCGAACATAACAATATTTCTTTTAGCCATAAAATTTCTCCTTTAAGCCGTCTTTATTTTTATTATATTTATTTTACATATTTATTTTTCAAATCCGTTAACGTCCACGTAAAAGCTTACATTTCCAAGCTCCCGGTCCTTATAAGCCGCTGTCAGAACATCTCCCAGCAGACTGCGGAATTTTTTATTGAATTTGCATTTTATAATAAGCTTATACCTGTACCGTCCCCCTAATTTTCCCGTGCCTAATTTTGTGGGGCCCAATACTCTCAGCGGCATCTGCGACTTTTCCCGATCCAACCGTTCCTTAAACAGCGTCAGAAAGCGTCTTGCGCCATTTTCGCACTGCTGCTGCAAAATAGAGGTAAAGCCCACCATACAGATATCGCAGAAGGGAGGAAACAGTAAAGCCTGCCTCACCTCGATTTCCTGGCGGTAAAATTCCTCATAGTCCTGCTTTGCCGCAAGCTGCAAAACATAGTGGTCGGGGGAAAAGGTCTGAAGATAGGCTCTGCCCGTTTTTCCTCCACGCCCCGAGCGTCCCACAACCTGCGTGATAAGGGAAAAGGTTTGTTCATATCCCAAATAATCTCCCATATAAAGGGATTTGTCTATTCCCAAAACTCCCACAAGGGTCACATTTTCAAAGTCAAGTCCCTTGGCTATCATTTGCGTGCCTACCATTATATCGTAATCGCCCCTGCCAAATTCCGAAAACCTTTTTGAAAAAGCGTCTCTTGACATGGTGGTATCTGCATCCATTCTTAAAACTCTCGCCTTGGGAAAATACTGCTTTATTTCGTCCTCAATGCGCTGCGTACCCGTACCCGATTGGGTGATGTATCTGCTGTGGCATTTGGGACATACGTCGGGTATTTTTTTTGTATATCCGCAGTAGTGGCAGCAGATAGTTTCGTTAGCCTTATGATAGGTAAGGGGCAGGTCGCAGTTGGGGCACTTCATTACCTCGCCGCACTTTATGCAGCTTATATGGGTGTGATACCCCCGCCTGTTAAGCAAAATCAGGCTTTGCTCGCCCTTTTGCAGGTTGATTTGAATTTCGTGCAGAAGCGCCTGACTGAAATTACCCCTGTTTCCGCTTTCGTACTCCGCCTTCATATCCACCATATACACCTCGGGAAGGTTTCCCTTATTGTATCGCCGGGTAAGAGGCACATATTCATATCTGCCGATCTGCGCAAAATATCTGCTTGACAGAGAGGGAGTGGCCGAAGCCAAAAGCAGCAGGGAATTATGCTTAAAGCATCTTTGCTTTGCCACGCTTACGGCGTTGTAGCGGGGCGTGCGGTCGGACTTATAGGTATGCTCCCCCTCCTCGTCGATTACGATTATCCCTATATTTTCAAGAGGAGCAAAAACCGCGCTGCGTGTGCCTATGACGATTTTTGCGTCCCCGCCTTTTATCCTTTTGTATTCGTCCGCCCTTTGCCCCATGGAAAGTGCGCTGTGTATAATCGCCACATTATTGCCGAAAAGCTCTTGAAAACTTTTTACCGTCTGCGGAGTAAGGGAGATTTCGGGAACCAGCATCAAAGCGGTTTTTCCGAGCTTTATGGCTTTGTCGATAAGCTTTATGAAAACAGAGGTTTTACCGCTGCCCGTAACACCGTGCAAAAGAGCGCATTTCGGCTTTTCCTCCGTCATAAGGTTCTCCAGCCTGTCATAAGCCTTTTGCTGCTCCTCGGAAAGAATAATATTATCGGGACTTCCCGTCGCCCTTGCATTTGCGGTTTCCGCTCTTGTGAGCTGATACCGGTATTCCTCCAAAATTCCGTATTTAACCAGGTTTTTTATAACCGCCGGTGTAATTCCGCAAATATAGCAAAGCTCTCCCACCGACGCCGATTCGTATTCCGCAAGGGTATTTATTACCGCCCTTTGCTTTGGGGTAAGCTTAGTCATTCTGTCATTTTGCTGAAAATTTTCTCTAAGCCTTACCATTTGCTCGGTTCGGTCGCCTATCTGTCTTTCGATTTCTTCCTTTTTAACAATAAAGCCTTTTTTTAACAAGCTCTGTGCAATTTTCTTCTTATCGATATTTTTATCCGAATTAAGACAGCCGAGCATTATTTCAAGCTGCTTTTCGGTTTTGGCGGCTTTAAGCTCGTTTAGGAAAATGCTTTCCTCCTGAGAAAGATCACAGCGGCTTTTATTGTCCCAAGCCAAAGAATATTTTGCTCTTACGCTGAAATTAAGTCCCGGGGGCAGCATGGTTTTTACTGCGTCAAAATAGGTACAAAAGGTGGTTTCCTTTAGCCATTCCGAAAGCTCAAGATGCTCCCTTGTCATTTTTATTCCGTTTTGGGAAAGAGAAAGAACGGGCTTAAGCTTATTTACATCGCAGCGCTTTCTTTCGACTCTGTATACCATAGCCACACGGGCTTGATTGCCTTTTCCGAAAGGCACCATAACCGTTTGCCCCACGGAAATTTTATTCTCAAGGGAAGCTGGCACATAGTAATCATACAAAAAATCAAAAGGGTACAGGCATTTATCTATTGCAACCGAAACCGTCACAGCTGCTTCAAGATTGTTGTTTGTGCTTTCGGCTGCCAAGCTTTTTCCCTTCCTTCTTTTTTGTTCTGTAAAAAATGCCGTCTACGGATTTGTATGCAAATTTAAAATAAATTCTATACAAAACGGGCTTTGATACTGTTTTATTTTGAACGGGTACGTATTTGTTTTGCTTTCAAGCTGTTTTACTCAATGGTTTTGTCATTTTTCAGCGCTTCGATAAGCTCCTTGTTTCTGTTGGTTTTAAAGCTTTCCGCATTAACAATGGAAATAAGATCCTGAACCGCCTTGTCGAGATCCTCGTTGACAATTATATAATCGTAATTTTCCGCAAAGGATATTTCCTTTTCCGCCTGCTTTAAGCGCCTTTCTATGGTTTCCTCGTCCTCTGTGCTCCGCTTGTGCAGACGGCGCTTAAGCTCCTGCATAGAGGGAGGGAGAATAAAGACAAGCACTGCTTCGGGGATAAGCCTTTTTACGTTTTCCGCACCCTCTATCTCTATTTTAAGCACCACGTTCTGTCCCAATTCAAGAGAATCCTTGACCGTCTGCCTGGGCGTGCCGTAATAGTTGCCGCAGTATTCGGTATGCTCCAGCAGCTCTCCGTCGGCTATCATTTTTTCAAATTCTTCCTTTGATTTAAAATAGTAGCTTATGCCCTCCGTTTCTCCCGCTCTCATAGCCCGGGTGGTGGCGGAAACGGAGTAGCAGAGATTTATTTCCTTTGCCAATGCTTTTTCCAAAATCGTATCCTTGCCGCAGCCGGCAGGAGCCGAAACTACGAAAAGTATTCCCCTTGACATTGATTATTTTCCTTTCCTGGTTTCCTTAACGGAAATATTTTAAGTTTGTTTTTGATTTTTTTGGTCGATCCTTTGCGGCGTCGTTATTTATCTTCGGAATCATCGGAATCATCGCTCATTTTATCGATTCTTTCGGCGGCTTTTGCGCTTAAAATAATATGACCGCTGTCCATTATCAGAACGGATTTTGTCTTTTTGCCGCAGGTAGCGTCCACGCTTAAGTTTTTTTCCCTGGCGGCGGCTATTATTCTTTTGGTGGGAGCGGCGTCGGCGGATACTACCGCCACAATTCTGTCGGTGTTTACTAAATTTCCGTAGCCTATATCTGCAAGCTTCATTTCTTCCTCCATACAATTAAGGACAGTTTCAAAAATAAGGACAGGTTCAAAAAACCGCACTTAAATTTCGGGACGGCGGATTTGTAAATCATATTATTAAATTATACCATATTGTATAAAAAAAATCAAATAAAATTTTAGGCGGTGCTATTACGGCTGCTTTTAAAATATAATGAAGAGAAGGCGCGCCGATTTTTACCCGCTCTTAGGAAAGTTGACGGTAATTTACTGATTTAAAAAGAATTTCAAAATTCTCAAAATGATGCTCCGCTTCACTCCGCACCATTTTGAGAACCGGTCGGAATTTTCCTTGAAAATTCCGACATTTTTTGAAATTCGTGCTTTCAGGGCAGCTGTGCTGAAATGCACTCTCTTTCAGAGAAGCTGTGCTGAAATGCTCATGAATGTTTATAGCGCCCTGTCAAAAAACAAATTGGATTTTACCATAAATATTTTTTCTCTTTTCGTTGACATTTTCCTATAATAATGCTAAAATAATATGTGCTTGAAATTGTACCAAATAAAATAGGTATGAAGGAGTTTTTATGGATAAAATCAAATGTCCTGCCTGTGGAGAGGAAATAAGCGCCGATGCGGAAAATTGTCCTTCCTGCGGCGCACCCATAGGCACAATAAAGGATCAAGGCATCTCCGGCACTCCTATAGATAACAAGGAAGCCATTGACAATATGCTTGAAAAGGCTAATATGCTGGTGGAGGAGGGTCGCGAGCTTGGCATTGAGGGCTTGGAGGAGCAGCCTTCGGAGCAGCTTAACGGTTACGGCGAAGAAGCTATACCGGGCATTCCGTTAAGCAGCGACAGCGGTCAAGGCGGTAACGCGGACTTTCTTGAAGTGGAAAACGCTCCCGGAATTACCCTTTTCGAAATGGATGAAAGCGGAAATGTTATCACCGAAAAAAAGCCCGAGCCTAAAAAGGCTAAAAAGCAAAAGGAAAAAAAGGAACGCAGCAATAACAAAAGCAGTTATGACGGCAACGGCAGTTCAAATAAAAAGAAAAGAAAGAAAACCTCCGGCGGCGTTGTTTTTTTGGCTGCGATCATATCGCTGGCGGTAGGCGTCGCTGCGGGATTTTTCGGAAAAATGCTGATTTTTCCGGATCTGCCTGCTCCTGCCTGTCAAGCTTTTGCGGAAAAATCCGTTAAGTCCGTTAATTCCGTTCTTGGCGAAGAAGAGGAAATATTTGTTGCGGAGGCTTATGTTAAGGAGTTTACCTCTTCTGCTCAATGCCTTATACGCACCTTCTTTACCAAATCCGGCGCCGTATCCGAAAAATGGTATCGTGTAAAGGTTGACAGCGCCGACAGCAAAAAAATTCATGTTTATACCCAATATGATCGGGAAACCTTAGACAGTATGTTTAATTCCTCCAATGACGAGGACAGGGCAAAGGCAGCGGTATTATCGGGAATACAAGAGGAAACGGAAAGATTGATAAATGAAATGCGCAAGGGCGGCGATTGGGTAGAGGTCAATCCTTCCCTGCTGAACAATTCCATACACCCTTACAAAAATAAGAATTGAGAGAAAGATGTACGGCATAAGCTTTGAACAGTGGGTGTTTATGTTTTTCATATTCACCGTGATAGGCTGGATTCATGAAACCTTTGTTGAATCCATTTACCATAAAAAGTTTGTCAACCGAGGCTCGCTTCACGGTCCCTATATTCCCATATACGGTTTCGGCGGATGTGCAATGATCGTGTTTGTCTGTCCCTTTAAGGATAACGGCTTTTTTGCCTTTTTATCCGGACTTATCTGCTGTACCGTTCTGGAATATTTTACGGGCTGGCTTATGGAAACGTTATTCCACAGGCAGTTCTGGGATTACAGTATGATGAAGCTTACATATAAAAACCGCATATCTCTTTTAAGCTCTCTGTGCTGGGGATTTATGTCGTTGTTTATGGTGTATATGCTTTTTCCCTTTATGCAATGGTTTTGCGGTATTATCGGCAGCAAAGCAATGATTGTATTCGACTGTGTAATGACGACGGTTTTTGCGGTGGATATAATTTTTACCGTTAAAAGAGACGTAGGCTGGCGCAATATAGCGAAAAAGCTTTCTCCGGAACAAATCAAAGCGGCGCTGCAAAAAAAAAGAAGTCAGGTGGGCAATATTTTCGGTCATTTTACCGCCGCCCTGCGCCGTGAAAGCAGAGCGGCAAAAAAAGACAATCGGAATAAGGCAAAAAAATCCAAAACGGCGGACAGCAGCGGAACGGGCCTTGATATCAACGGCAATACCGATTCCGAGATAAATGAAACGCCGAATTTAAATAAGAACGGAGAGTCGGAGTGAGCAGTAAAACAACTTTTTTTAAATATTCTCTTCCCATTATAAAGGATAAAAATATGCTTTCATCATTGAAAAATACTCAGCACGGCACTGTAAGCGTATTTACTCACTGTATAATGGTGGCAAAATATTCTTATTTGTTAAATGAAATTTTCGACTTAAAATGTGATGCGAAGGCTCTTATAAGAGGCGCACTGCTTCACGATTTCTTCCTATATGATTGGCACAATATACCCAAAGAGGTGGCAAGGGAGGGACTGCACGGCTTTAAGCATCCTATAATTGCCGCAAAAAACGCAAGGTGTGAATTTGATATTTCACCTAAGGAATACGGAATTATAACCTGTCATATGTGGCCCTTGACCTTTACCAGAGTCCCCTTTAACAGAGAGTCCTGGATAGTGTGCTGCGTTGATAAATATTGCTCGCTTATGGAAACTCTCGGTATTCAGCCTTACAGCAATTATAAGGTTAAGCTTTGGGTGGAGCGGAATGTTAAAAGGCTGCAAAATTCGGAAAGGGTTAAAAGGGCCGGTAAACAGACGGCTTTGGTATAATACCGATACTTGAAGCTCAAACGGTTATTGAAATAGGTTATTTTCGGGTGCATTTGTTGTACTTACAGTTATAACCGCAAAATAAAATACTCAAAGTAAAAAGGACAGCGCTGAAACGCTGTCCTTTTTTAACTAAAGCCTGAGTATTACCCTGTTACTCAAAATCAAACCGCCGCCTTATCCTTTTCAGCTCGTGCCGCTTTAATCTGATCAATAACTTTTTTAAATTCAAAAATCTTGTCAACGCTTCCCTTAAATCTTATTTTGCCCGCCACGGCGGTTTTAACGGGGTCAAGCTCGCCTTTTGCCAAGCCGATAAGCGTTGCCGACGACGCAGTAAAAACTATATCGCTGCCGGCTGCCCTGCCCATTTCAACCGACACCCTGCCTTCGTCGATATTAATGTAGAAAGACCCGTCGCCGCCCTCCTTAACATTAACCTGAACGGTCATTCGCTTTTTATAGTTCTTCAGCTCCACACCGTCGCAAAGTTTTTTGATTTTTTCTGCCATTTCGCTGTAATTCATTTTTTGCTTCCTTTGTTTTTTATATTGAGTTTTTTCTATGAACAGGCATAAGGTGCTGTTCACATTTAAATAAATCTATAAATAAAAGCCCCAAAAGCCCCTATCCTCCGAAAAAAATATGTTCAACAAATATCTTTATTCCTATTGCAGCAAGAATAATTCCTCCGAAAATCACCGCTCTGCTACCGATAAGCTGTCCGAACTTTTTTCCGAAAAAAACTCCGATAAGACTTAAGACAAAGGTGGTGATTCCGATAATCACAACGGCAGCCCATATATTAACATCGGGAAGCGCAGCAAAGCTTACTCCCACAATAAGAGCGTCGATACTTGTGGCTACGGCCTGTATTATCAAAATCCCAAGGCTTAGCTTAAAAGTCTTTTCCTCGGTTTTCGCTCCTTTTTTTCCCGCTCTCAGTTCCTTTATGCCGTCATAAATCATTTTTCCGCCGATAAAACCCAAGAAGATCAAAGCTATGTAATGGTCAAATTCCCTGATGACCTCTTCAAATGCAGAGCCTAAAAAATAACCCGCCGTCGGCATAAGAGCCTGAAAAAGTCCGAAGGAAAAGGCTATTGCAAAAGCGGCTTTAGGGTCGCTTTTTTTCATGGAAAGACCGTTGCCCGCAGATACGGCAAAGGCGTCCATGGAAAGACCTGCGGCAATCAAGAACAATTCGATTATTCCCATAGAAAATTCTCCTAAACTTTTTGCGACAGCCTTTCCGAATACTCCGCCCTGAACTCGGAAAAAGTTCCCTTGTCGAGATTTTCTCTGATTTTTTCCATAAGAGTATTGTAAAAATACAGATTATGCTGCACCGCTAAACGTCCTGCCAGCTGCTCGCCGCTTTTAAACAAGTGCCTTATGTAGGCCCTCGAAAAATTGCGGCAGGTGGGACAGTCGCAGTGCTCGTCAAGAGGTTTGTCGTCAAGCTGATAGCAAAGGTTTGTAAGGTGGGTAACGCCGTCCCACGTAAAGACGGTGGCATGACGGGCATTTCTTGAGGGCATTACGCAGTCGAACATATCTATGCCTCTTGCAACGCCCTCTATTATGTTGGAGGGAGTGCCCACCCCCATAAGATAGCGGGGTTTATTTACAGGCATATGGTCGGTAAGCACGTCTAAAATATGGTACATTACCTCAGTAGGCTCGCCTACGGCAAGTCCTCCCACGGCGTAGCCGTCCAAGTCCAGCTCCTTAATATCCTTCATATGACGTATGCGCAAATCGTCATAAGTGCCGCCCTGATTTATGCCGAACAGCATTTGCCTTCTGTTTATGGTTGCTTCAAGGGAATTAAGCCTTTCCATTTCCGCCTTGCAGCGTATAAGCCAGCGTGTGGTGCGGTCTATGGAGTTTTTGACATAATCATAGGGGGAAGGGTTTTCCACACATTCGTCAAACGCCATAGCTATGGTCGAAGCAAGGTGGGACTGTATCTGCATACTTTCCTCGGGTCCCATAAAAATCCGTCTGCCGTCAATATGGCTGTTGAAGTACACGCCCTCTTCCTTAATCTTACGCAGCTTGGCAAGAGAAAATACCTGAAATCCGCCGCTGTCGGTGAGAATGGGCTTATGCCAATTCATAAATTTGTGCAGTCCCCCCATTTTGTACACCACGTCGTCGCCGGGGCGCAGGTGCAGGTGATAGGTATTGCACAGCTCCACCTGACATTTTAATCCCTCCAGCATGGGAGAGGAAATGCCGCCCTTTATTGCGGCGGCGGTGCCCACGTTCATAAAAAACGGACTTTGTATTGTTCCGTGAGGGGTCTCAAACTCGCCCCTCCTGGCCTTATCTTCTGTTTTTATAAGCTTAAACATAAATTTTCCTTTCAAAGAAAGTGTTTTTCGGTCAAGGCTAAGGGTGCTTAAATACCTGACCCACATTTATTGCCAATCCCTTTTACAACTGCCGGGTTAGTGCTTTGGGCGCAAACCTGTGGGTATTACGTCAGTTTAAAAAGGAATCTGAATATGACCTGATTTAGTCATACTCCGTAACGCAGTCATATTACATAGGCTCAAAAGGCGGTTTTCGGCAAAAAACCAACCTGTCCCTTTTCCGAAATGCCGAAAAAGTATTTTTCCGTTTCGCCGCAGCGGTAGAACTTTTCGCCTATGTTTGCCGACAAAAAGCTGTTAAGGTTTATCCAGCCATGAATTTTTCCGTCCCACTGTCCTGTATGGCTTTTGGCAATTAAGCCCCTTTCGTCTGTTTGGTTTATCTTAACATAAAGAAAATCCTCCTGCTCCCCGATAACCGTCAGATCCTGATTTTCCCAATTAAGATAAACGGGCTTGCAGCTTGATGTTACGGAGGATTTCACCTTCATTTCCTCGCCTATGGGCTGAAAAACAGTTTCAAAGGAGTATTTTCCCTCCCTGTAATTTATAATCAGCGCATTAAGCTGTCCCGCCCATTTGGTGGACGCTCCGCCGTCTATGCAGATTATCCGTCTTTCCTTGTCAAATATAGGCAAATCCGTGTTATTTGCGGCTTTATAGTTGTAAGCAGGATAATGACCGCATATCACCGTTTTTTCCGCCTGATGCACCCTTTCAAAAAACCAGGGCCGGGTCAAGGCGAATTTTTCGGAAGTGTTCTGCCAGTCGGGGCGGTTTTCTATTCCCGCATGGATAAAGATAAAGTCCTTTGTCTCTATGGCAAGGGGCAGGTTTTTAATAAAATCCAGCTCGTCCTTAAAACGGCTGTTGACTCTTTCTCTTTTTGCTTCAAAATTTTCCTCAAGGCTGTCTATCCCAAGACTTTCAGCCATTTCAAGATAGGTGTTGCGAGGGCGCTGTTTTATTCTTTCAAAAAAATATTCCCTGCTGTCATGGAAAGCCATTCGGTCGCACATTGTATCGTTATTTCCCTTTATGAGAATAACTCTTTCATTTTGGCAAAGCTCCCTTACATACCTCAGCGTGGCAAGGTTTTCCTTTCCCTTTTCCAAAATATCGCCCAAAATAAAAAGGAAGTCGGTATTTTTATTGTAGCCGCATTTTTCAAGCAGCATTTTAAAATGCTTCAGGTTGGCGTGTATGTCGCTTACCGTTATTATTCGGCAGTTATCGGGAATGCTCGGTTTTTGTATTTTCATTTTAAAAGTTTTTTATATCCTTCCTCAACTGTTACGATATGAGTGATTTCATTGGGGATATTCAAGGCTTTTTCGGCAAGCAGCAGTGGGAAAATCTCCCTTTCCCCGCACCATTCTTTATCGGCAAGGTCTATCCAAAGTATTTCCTGATTTTCTCCGTCGCATTTTATGGCGGAAAAATCTATCATGTTATACTCGAAGGGCTTGATAAGATAGTACAGCGCAAGCTCCTGATAAGCCGTTCCGTCGATCGCAAAAAAACTTTCGTGTATAAAAGCAAGCCGATCGATCTCAGCCCTTACCCCCGTTTCCTCAAAAATCTCCCTCAGTATTGCCTGCCCCGAGGTTTCGCCGAAATGCACCCTGCCGCCTATGGTGTAATACTGCTCATAGAGCCTGTCATGCGCCATAAGGATTTTTGTGCCGTTTAATATAAGTGCGCCGACTCGGTAGTTGAATATGCCCTCGTGGGTTTTGTAGGTGATGTCCATGCTTCCTCCGAATTTAGAAATTGTGTATTAAAAGAGTACAGCCTTTTTCCGCTGTACTCTTTTTCTTAAAATAAGTCGCTGTGAGTGCCTGTTCTGAACAAAAGCAACTCCAATGCATTTTTCTCTATCCTATAAACAAGCAGCCAATCGGAAGCTATATGACATTCTCTAAATCCGGCATAATCTCCCGCCAATAAATGATCCTTATATTGCGGCTCCAATGTTTCTCCGTCTGCCAGCCTTTGTATCACACTTAACATATTGTTAAGATCTTACACCCGCTTTTGAGCACCCGCTTTTGAGCAAGCCTTACATCCTTTTTGAATTGATTTGAAGGCACGATCTCATACTTCACTTAAAATATCCTCCATCATCTCATCAGCATTCTTGTATCTTTTATATTTTTGAGGATTTTTTTTCATTTCTTCACACTCTTCCATAGCGGATAACGTTTCTTTATTCGGAATCTCCCCTCTGATTTCAAAAGGAATTCTCCCTTCCCTCAACATTTGCTTTATAAACACGCCCACAGCCGTGGAGAGATCCATGCCGACTGCTGCTAAAAATTCCTGAGCTTTTACCTTGTCTTCCGCATCAAGCGATATATTTGTAGATACCTTAGCCATAACATTATTCCTTTCTCCAAATTCCTTTCTCCAATAACTTGGTTTTTGTCATTATAACATATTATGCAGGCTTTGTCAACGTTGTATATGCATATCACGCATAATTTGGAAATGTCATCTCGTCCTTTTAATAAATTTTACAAAATAACCATACTGTTCCCTATGCTTATGGGATATAAGATTGGCAGCAAATCGGTATTTTTTCATTTTATTCGGCAAATATACAGGGCAGAGCGGCGAGCCGTTTCTGCCCTCAAAACTTATTCGTTGACAGGAACGAATTCCAATTTCAGCTTCATTCCCAAGCCGTCTGCCAGTCTTTGTAAAGTACGAAGTGACGGATTTGCACTGCCATTTTCAAGCTTGCTTATATCGCCTTGTGCTATACCGGTACGTTCTGAAAGCTCTTTTTGTGTAATTCCTGCTGATTTTCTGGCGTCTATCATTGCTTGAATAACAGCAAATTCAGGTTCAAGAGCATCGTATTCTTTTTTAAACTCTTCATCTTTCATCTGTTCGTTTAAAAATTCATCGAATGTTGTCATATTACTTTTCCTCCCTGTTCAAAAATTCGTTTCGATATTTCTTTGCAAGTTCAATTTCATTTTTTGGAGTTTTCTGAGTTTTCTTGATAAATCCGTTTGTCAATACAACATTGCCGCCAACTACAAAAAAGTACAAAACTCTTGATATATTAGAACCGACCTTTGCCCGTAATTCAAATATTCCGTCCACAAGATGTTCGGAATACGGCATTCTAAGCTCTGTACCATTTGTTTCAAGTAGGTTAATCATTTTTGTCATCCTTGCTCTCATCTTTGTGTCAAGGGATAAAAGAAAATCCTTTGCAGGTTCAGTTCCGTCAGGCTTATCATAAAATATGATTTTAAGAACTTGTTCTCATAGGAATGGTGCGCAGATTTTCGAGCAAATTTTGTC
>CANEHP010000014.1 GCA_947427325.1 uncultured Clostridia bacterium
CGTAATCCGTACCGCCTGCATAAGCGTTAAATTCGTTCTTGTTAAGCTCTATACCGCTTGCATAGGGAATCGGACCTACAAATGTATCGGGATATTGAACCTCCTCATGGGCAATTTGGGGGAGATTATCGCCGTCAAACAAAGCTGCTTTATCCAGTGCGGCACTTACCGCAAGACTCACCTGCTCCGCTGCATCAACCGCCGCAGCCTTTCCCGCTAAAATAGCCTCCGCATAAGCTTGTATGGTATCCTTTGCCGCTTCTGCCGCCTCGTCTTCCATATTCATATTTTTAACGGCATCGGTCATTTCTTCGGTGATTTCTCCAAGCTTCGATTCAAAATCAACCTTTGTGTCGGCAAGATACTCGGAAACCTTTTTCTCTTCCTCCTGCACTTTCTGCCAATTTTCAATCATCCTTTTAAGCTCATCATCGGAAGCGGAAACCATTCCCGCAACGGCATTATAGGAATCTGCGCTGCCGTCCGAAAAAGTTGCTATCAGATCTCTTAAGCCTTCTATGCCCTCGCTGCGTTTAAGGAGATAATCCAGGTTTGAGCTGTAGCTTTCCCAATAATCCGCCTGAGTCTCAAGAGCTGAGTTGATTGTTTCAACACTTGTAACGGAAACCTCCGCTGCCTCTTCCCACAGCGCATATTGACCGGTTACGCTTTCATAGGCGGCTTTATATGCATCGTTATAAGAGGTAAGCAGCTTCTCTGTGCTCTCCCTCACATCGTCCGTTGCAAAAAGCATTGCTGTATATGCAGATGTCACCCCATAAACGGAAACACCGTACTTTTCCAATATTTCATCATAATATTCGATTTGTGCCTGATTTGCCGTTATCTGCGCATTTACCAACTCAAGCTTTGACTCCGCTTCTTTACTGCTCAAGCGAAGGTTAATTTCGATTCCAGGAGACTTGAATCCACTTGAACGATCGTTATTCCATTCATCGTATTTTTCTTTTGCTTCCAGAGCCGCTACCTCTGCTTTTTCCCGGTCTGCAAGTAATTGTTCCTGCAGTACATGAACTTTGGCATAATTATCTTGTGCCGATTGGATCTCAGCTTTGACCTTTTCTACATAAGCGTTCTGATTTATTCTATCGGTAAGTCCGTCCATTTTTTCGGCAACATTGTCAATAGTAAGTCCCAAGCTGGGGTATAATTCGTTAAGCCGCTCAATTATAGGCTCGATTTTCGCTTGGGAAACCGCCGCATCATCTGAGGAAGAAACAAGCTCTTTAAGCTTTGCCGCCAATGTCAGCGCACTGTCTCGCTCTTCCTCGATCTGCGCCGTGCTTTCATTGCTTGCATTACGCAGCTCTTGCGAATCCGCAATCAAAGCGTCTACCTCATCATACAGCTCGCTTACAACAAACGACTGACTTTCAACAGCAGCTGTAGCCTCATCTAAATCATACTTTAAAGCCCTCGCCTGCTCACTTTTTTCGCCGTACAGTCTGCAAGTTTTTTCATATTCTTTATTTAACCGCTCTACCTCATCATATTGATTCCGTGTAGCGGTGGAAAGAGTCTGCTCCTCAAAGCTTGCCTTTTTATTTGCCTCTGCTACAAGCGTAACTACAGCGGCAACGGCGGCTAAAGAACCTACCAGTGCAAGCATATGAGGGTTCAAGGCGAGCATACCGGAAAAAGCATCGCCAAGCTTTTTGACCATATTGATAATGGTGGAGATTATCATAAATCCGCCCAATGCCGATACTATAACGGTTATCGCCTTTGCCACCGAGGGGTGAGCCTCAATAAACTCATTGATTTTATTGAGAATCTCCGTTCCCGCCTGCGCCAAATCTCTCAGCTCGTTCTCCCACAGTCCGCCAAGCGTCATTTTAAGTCCGTCAGACGCAGATTCAAGTAAGGTTACATCACCCTGAAGATTGTCAAGCTTGATCTCTGCCATGCGCTGTGCAGCGCCCGAACAGTTATTTATACTGTCGGAAAGGGATTGATACTCTTCATTGGTAGTGTTCAGAATTGCCAAAAGTCCGTTATACCCACGCTCCCCCGCAATGGCAACGGCATTGTTAACTCGCTCTGCCTCGGTCATCTGCTCAAAGTATCCTCTGAGATTCCCAATCGTCTCGGAGAAGCTCTTCATGGTGCCGTCTGCGTTGACGGTGGAAACCTCTGCTTCGCCGAAAGCCGCCGCAGTAAGCGTAGCACCCGAAAGCAAGCCGTTAAAGGTATTTTTAAGAGCAGTACCCGCAATAGAACCTTTAACGCCCGAGTTAGCCATCAGACCGACTGCAACGGCCACGTCCTCAATACTGTACCCCAACGCTCCCGCAATGGAAGCAGAGCTTTTAAAGGTCTCCCCCATAATGCCCACAGAGGTGTTTGAGTTGGAAGCGGCGGTGGCAAGCACATCTGAAAAGTGAGCAGTGTCGCTTGCTTTTAATTTAAAGGCGGTAAGGTTGTCCGTAACAATATCGGAAACGGAAGCCAGATCCTCGCCGCTTGCTGCCGCAAGGCTCATAACGCCGTCCATACCCGCAATCATCTGACTTGCGTCCCAGCCTGCCATTCCCATATAGGTCATAGCTAAACCCGACTGATTTGCGGTAAAAGCAGTGGAAGCCCCAAGCTCTTTTGCAGTGGCGGTAAGCTCCCTCATTTCCGAGGCATTTGCCCCTGAAAGCGCCTCCACGGTAGACATGGTATACCCAAATTCCATTGATGCGGCT
This sequence comes from uncultured Clostridia bacterium, assembly GCA_947427325.1. GTDB lineage: Bacteria > Bacillota > Clostridia > Oscillospirales > Ruminococcaceae > Ruminiclostridium_E. The sequence goes on from CANEHP010000014.1 coordinate 2,712, forward strand.
ACGCATTCTCTGTAACCGTCGGCTATTTTGCTTAAAGCTGCTGTAATACCTACTGCCGCAAGAGCGGAGCTTACAGAATTTATTGCATTGACTCCGCTGTTGCCTGCATTCTTCGCTTTTTCGGCCGCATTTTCCTCCTGCTTTTGGGCGTCTTCCAGTTCACCGTTAAGCCGTTTGATTTCTTCTGTCAAATTAGAAGTATCAACACCCGCATCATTAAGCTTTTGCGCCATTTCCTGCAGCTTTTGGTTTTTATACTGAATGGCTTGTTCGGTTTCGCTGATTTTCAGTTTTAAAGCCTCTTCCTTATTGGCAAGCTCAGAACTGAATTTCCCGCTTTCCGAAATTTCTTTCTGAACATTATCAAGCTGCTTTTGATATGTAGCAAGTCTTTCGGAGGTTTTGTTAAGGCTTTCCTGCTGCTTTTGATATGAAGTTACATCCCTTTGCGTCTTATTAAGCTCACTTATCTTATTCTGCGTTTCTTTAAGCACCTGCTGGGCCTTTGAAAAGCTTCCGCTGAATGTTTGGTTAAGCTTTGCACCTAATACAAACGAAATAGCATATTCTTTTTGCGTCATAAATCCTCACTTCTTTGGTTTTGTTTCTTCCATAATGCGGTTATGCGCAGAGATCCACCCGCCCAATTTTCTCAGCGGCAGCGAAAGCCAATAGCTTATGGGAGCATAGCCACTCTGTGCCAAAATCATGCAGTTGCGGCGTAAGTGATTTACACCGCAAATTGTAATAAAAAAAGCCGTGCTTTATTTTTGATCCTGTTAAAATCCGAAATATTAAGCTCTTTAAGAGCTGCAAAATCAATGCGCTCCTCACATGCTCTTAACGCTACCAACATTAAGTACCGGGCATTTGCCGCTTCGTTCATAAATACAGGCTTTCCCTTCATAGCAAGTTCGTCCTCGATCTCTAACGCCTCTGCCCCTGTAAGCTTGTCAAAGTTAAAGGTAAGAGACTTGTATTCATTTTCTTCGTATTTAATCGGTTTTTTCAGCTGACAGGTCCATACTCCGTCAGAAGTGGTGGATTCTTTTACAATTTCGTCAATACGGTTTTCGCTGTCCTTGTCAAGCTGAACCTCGTCATTTTCAATTTCAGTTGCTGTGGTTTCGTTCTTTTTTGCCATATCTTTTTCTCCTTTTTTCAATTAAAAAATAAAAGCAGAACAGCTTTGACAGGAAAATCCCGTCAAAGCTTCCGCTTTTAAAAGTTTTCAGTTAAGTGGGAAATTACATTCCAAGTCCTATGCGGATCGATGCCGCTCTGTCTTTACCCGTATGGTCAATATCGATCATATTGACAGGATCAATATGGCTTACCAGCTTATCACCAATGTATTCCTTAATGGAAAGCACGGAAAATTCCCCCGATACAGCCTGTGGCTTGGCAGGCTCTACATCTCCTCCGCTGAAAGATAAAGGAATTATCTTTACCACAAATTTGTGATCGCTTTCCCCAATTTCTCCCGCTGCGTAATCTAAATTTTGATGTATTATGCGAAGATCAACAAGATGTACACGTTCTTCCGCTAAGGTATATGCGGCTTCATTGGCATTGCGGAACTCGATCTTCATCTTCATAGCGTCCCTTGCCGCTACTACAGGAATTTCAATATCTCCGCCGATTCCTCCGCCGTTCATTGTAAAGGTTTTTGATGTCTTGTCAGGCATTGTGATCTTTGCTGTTCCGAGAAATCGCTTACCGTCCTCATACAAGGCATAATTTATTACGCCTTCATCTATTCCGTTCATAAATACCCTCCTTATCCGTTTTATCCGTTCATGGCCGCTTCAAGCATATCAACACTGTACTCAACACACATATCCACACGCTGCATAGGCACAGGAGATGCCGCCGAGGTGTTAAGCGTGATTTTTCCGTTCACAAGTTCACCTGCGGAGTTGCGCTCAGCATCATACTGAATTTCGCCGCCGTACAGCTTGCCTTCTGCTGTCAAGCCGTTAAGCCAGCTGTTAAAGCTGTTGACAATAGCGTCCCTGAGAATGGGGGTAAGAGGCTTGTCAATGTATTGCCAATATGTGTTTATGAATGTGTTGCAGATCCAATCCTGCGTACGGTTTGTACAAATGTACATTTTTGAAATTTCGGGGGTCTTGGGATAACAGCCTGTATAGTTGCCCCAAAGCACCCAGCCGTTAAAATTGATAACCGTTACAACGCCGTCCGTTATGCTGACGGTATCGGCTTGAGGGGATGTAAGGTTTATTTCCCTGCCCTCTCCATTAACAGCGCCCGATATTCCCACATCTTTGTTTGAGGGCGATTCGTAGGGGCAGTCACCGTTGTTGCTGTCGATCTTTGCCATCACGCCGCATACAATGGCAGACAAATCAAAAAGATAATCTCCCTTTTTGACCATAGGCCAGCAGACGATCATATCCTCACTTGTATATCCGTTGTCGTTCTTTTGGCTGAGTACCTTTGAATATTCGTCTGCTCCCTCTGCCGAGCAGTCCAAATCCACAACTGCCTTTGCACGGAAAAGTCCGTTAATATTAGGTGCTTTTGCCGCCATGACTGCCGCTACAACAGGATTGGATGACCATCCGGGAGCACACAGCAGATCGGGAACAATCCCCGTCACGCTGCGGCACATTTCCACTGCTTCAACTGCCAGCTCAATGTCCTCAGCTGTGATAGCGTCTGTGTCAGCGGCTTCAAAGGTCACTGTTACCCTTTCTGCATTATAACCTGTACCGTCTTCCAACAGCTCTATACAGAAATTGCCGTCTGCATAATAAGAATCGTAGTCCGCCCCCTTAACAAGCGGCTCGGATGCTTCGTTAACTGTAATTGCCAAGCTTTCGTTATCAAGCGTTTCATAGGGAAGCTTAATAACATGGTTTTCCACCTGAAACTCGAGTGTTTTAACTCCTGTCTTGTGCTTGCCGGGGTCAAAAACATTGTAAAAAATTGCGGGGGACATGGCGTTCAGCACAAAATGCGCATACATTGCCTGACACAAGCTCCATTTGGGCTTTCCGCTTTCGCTGCGCCACTGCTCGCTGTAACCTCCTATCTCCTTTGCTTCGGGGAAGGTAGCCGCATACTGAGGCTTGCCCGTATATCCTCCGGCAGCATGACAAGGCCAAGCACCAATAAAGAACGGGATTCCCACAGCTGTTTTCTTTACGCTCACAGTCCCGTTGCTGCCCTTAATGGCGTTAATACCGTGATTTACCATTTTATAATCCTTCCTTTCCTGCGGCAACGGCGTTATAAGCCATACTCAGGCTGTTTTCGCCCTCTCTGAGCTTATCTCTTGCCGCCGCAACATTCACATCTGCAATAATCAAACGATTAATCTTTTCCACAAGGCTTTCCATTCCTGCGGCTTTGGCGTTTACCCCGATGCGGCTCAATACTTCTTTTTTGTCGCCTAAAAAAATACAGCCGCTTGTTATAACGCCCTTGATTGACGGACCTATGTAGACATAGATCCGCTTTGCTTTTTTCTCAGTCTCCGCAATAACCGTCTTTTCTGCTGTATGTGCAGATTTGGCCGTTTTTTCTGTGTCAGAATTCTCGGAAATTACCGCATTTTCGGCAGTGGTTTCCGTTTCCAACGCTTCGGAATTATCCAAAATTGCCGCTTCATCTGCATTATAAGCAGTTTCATCGGTTACTGCTCTTTTTTTATTTGCCAAAAAAATCTACCTCTCTTTCTGTTGGCGGTAAAATAAATGTTCCTGCCATTTCTCCTGCATAGTAGGGCACTGGACTATCAGGGTATATAATCGCCTCAAGCGGTTCATGTACATCAAGCAGGAAAGATTTTCCCACTTGCACTTTTGCCAAAAGCTTTTGTTGCACTCTATCCATAACATTAAGCAGCATTATAGCCCCTTCCTGTTCGTCATCGCAGTATACTGTAAAAATAAAGCGTACGGCTGCGGTAAAGAACGGCGGTTTGCCTTCCTTTTGAATCTGCTGACTGCCCACAAGCTGAACAATAATGTATGGTGCATATTTTTTAGGGTCTTGGCTGTCGGGAAGCCGCATTTTATATATCTCAGGTGCTCTCACCTGCTTTTGCGTGTCGCCCTTTTGCACTGCAAGGGGAAGCTTCATTTTTGACGTTGCTTTTTGGCAGAATTTCTGTAAGTCCTCAATCAGCTGTACACGTGTCATTTTTACTTACCCCATCCGTTCAGAATTCGTGTGATCTCATGATTCATTCTATCCTCAAATTTCTTTGAAACGGTTTCTGCAAGCTTATCCTGCACTTCCTTGCTTCCCAGCATTTGGGGAACAGACGAACCTTGAAGCTCCTTAATTTGGTCGTTTCCGTTTGAAGAAACGCCGCCTGTGCGCTCAAAAATACCGATATGCCCCGATTTCATCTTTGCAACAAAAGCATCGTTGAATTTTTTCGGAGCGGTGTTTTTAAGTTGATGAGCCGATGCAGCCTTTCCGGGGTGAACAGTACGCCATCCTCCCGAAAGAATGACGTTTACTGTTTTTCCCGTGTCAGCTGAAGGCATCTTAGGCGATGTTTTGTTATATCGATAAAGCGGTATTTTCTTGCCGTTAAATAAGATGTTGGCAGTAAAGCCGTTTTTGTAATCGTAGCTTATTTTGACGTTCTCATTCGTGCGAAGGTTGGCGGCAGAAATGTCATACCGCTCTTGAATTGCCTTAGCACTTCCCGTTTTAAGCGCAGAAGCCGCTCTCGGCATTGCGTTTTTTACGACGGTATCCACTCCGCCCGGTATTCCGATTAAAATCTTATTGGCACGCTCAATAGCGTCGCCGCCGAAATCGGCAACCGCCATTGACCTTACTGCATCACTCATCGAATTGCTCCAATTCCAAACAGACCATTCCCATAGCATTTTCCACCGTAACAACACGATAACGGCGGAAATAGGTTTCCCCTATTGCCTCGCCGTCATCTATCTCAAAATATTTCCCTTGCTCAGGCATCTTTCCTTCGGTGCTGTTGATGTCAAAATACGCCTTGGCAGTAACCGAGTAAATACCTTCCATGTGATCTGAAGCCGAGGCTTGCCGTTCCGACTGTTTAACGACCTCAAGCACAACGGGAATGTCTTTATACTCATCACCGTTAAACTTTACCGTATGAGCTTCGGCAAATTCGTCACAGTTTAGGAAAATGCTTTGAATGTCCTGTTTTACCATGTCCTTAAAGCTCATTATTCCGGCTCCCTTGCCGACAGTTTGGGAGCGTTTCCAAAATGACTGTCGAGAATTTCCAAAATCTGCGCCTTGTTTGCACGATTGGGCAGTTCTATGCCCCACTCGTCCGCAATCGCCTGCAATTCCGCATTTGTGTTTTCCTGACTGTATTCGGGAGTGTCGTCAGTTTCGCCGCTTTCCTCATCATCGCCGTTATCCTCGGCATCCGTATCGGCTTCATCTTCGCTGTCCGTCGAGTCGTCAGCAGGAATATCCTCGCTTTCGCCTTTATTACCAAAAATTTTATGAACATCTGCATGGGGAATTTTTGTGACATCCGGCACACCATCCGGAGTTTTTACAAAAGTTCCGTTTTTTCCCTCATTGTCAAAAATCATTGCTATGCCCAAATTGTACAACCTCAGTGCTTCTACCTCAGATACGTTAAAAGGAGGATCTGCAGGAGTTTTAACGGTTATTGATACGCCGTTGTGGTACCCGTAATTGCCTTTGATTATTTTAATTAACATGATTTTTCTCCTTTCAAAATTATCAGCCTAAAACCTTTTCCGCAAAGATATATGGACAATAGGTCTTAGGAGCAGCCAAAGGACGAGCTGCCAATACAAGCGATCTTGTGTTGTGTTCCCTGTCGATATTCAGCTTAGGCACACGCTTGGCGGCAATGGTCTGGAAGTTATCGCTGTTATGAGGTATCTGTGTGATCTGACCGTACATAAGGTGACCACACTTAGGGAATGTTACCATAGCCCCGTCAGCGGGGAAGTAGGATACATTTTTGCCGGCTTCGTTCTCATAAGTGTTGTTGACCACCCATACTCTCAGTATATAACCTCTGAAATTAAGCACCCCCAAAGTAGATACACCGGGATATACGAGCTTTTCATCAATGCCGCCAAAGTTGACCTTAAGATTTGCGTCAAGGAGTTTAAGAATGGTAGGATTACTGTAAAAAACATTTGATACATCTGCACCGATAATTAGATCTGCGGCATTTAAGCCACGCTGCGCCAAAAGATCGCACATTGCCTTTACATCGCCTATGATGTCCGCATTATCGCTATTCCATTTGTTGGCGGTTATGTAGGAATGTTCCGAGCTTTCACCCTCAAAAAACTGCACATAGCGCACATCTCCTTTAGTACCGTCCTCATAGTATTCCTGCATCTCACAGGCGTTGTTCATCATCGTCTGCACTGCCATCCACTCCTCACGGCGGGAAATGCGAAGGTCAAGGTCGATAAAATCTTCTTTTTGAAGTCTAAGAGCTCTTTCAGCAGGAGTGCTGTTTGAGTAAAGCGCTTCTCCAAAGTTTCTCTTGGCGAGATCGTCCGCAGTTAAGGGATGAGAAAGCCCGGTGTAAGCAGGCTCGTACTCATGAACTTCAAAGCCTCTCCTTTCAACGGGAATAGCTCCGATGCGAGGCGTTACGAAAGCTGCCATTTTACGGCTTCCTTTGCGATATTCAACCAAAACCTTATCAGATTTAAAAATATCTTTCGCTTCGGTAGGAAAGTATCTGTCTTTAAAAAAGAAGGCTTCGGGAGCAATCGTCTCGACGACAGCCCTCATTGTATAGGTGCTGAAAATATCTATTGTGTTTGTAACAGGCATTTTGAAATTACCTCCTTTAATATTTCATTGCCGCAGTAAGCTCAATGCCATAAGCTCTGAGGGTGTCTAAATCGTCCTCTGTAATGGTATAGCCTTCTGCAGCGCTGACTTTGTTGCTGTTAAATTTCCCGCTAATATAGACAATTACAGGTGTTTCCTCTTCACTGTTCTTTACGGGATCTGTCAATATGCCATAAGCTTTTGCGCCTGTCGTCTTACCCAGCACTTCAAGCTTTCCCTCTGCATTCTTGGCAAGGATAGTACCACGTGGCAAATCTCCGCTGTTTGCCACCAAATATCCTCCGCCGGCACGACAAGGGGGATATGTGCCTACGATCAAATCATCGGGTTCATACTGAGCGATTTTTTTATTTAACTCAATCATTTTTTACCTCCGATCCCAACAAAGCATTAACAGTATCTCTTGCGTCCTGCATATTCTGCTCCTCTGTCTTAGCTGCAGGCGCAGCATCATCGGGCAGAGCTGCACTGTTTACTTTGCCAACATTTGATGCAACTGTGTCCTGCTGCATTTTCTCAAAGTAATTTGCTCCCTTCTGCACATCATCCTTGGCGGCTCTGTAAGCAAGCTCCGCAGCAGTGCAGGGGTTATCTCCGAATTTCGCTTCCTTTACCAATTCTGCATTGTAAAGCGGAGCAATCTCGTCGATTTCGGCAAGACGCTTGCGCTCTGCCTCGACTGCTTCCTTGGACGCCTTTTGAACCGCCTCTTCTGCTGCGGACTTTCCCTGCTGCAAACAAGCGTTCTTGATCTCATCTTCAACAGCCTTTGCAAGCTCAGGATTTTCCGCACGAAGCTCTTTTAAATCTTTTGCCACAAATTTGACCTCCTTGTTATTTTCTGACTTGTTATCTATCGCAACGCCCTTGCCTTCTTTTTGCTCAGGCTCTATTGCCAAAGGTATATTATCGGGACATTTAAGACCCATAAGCGAAAAATACTCACCGTTGACTTTAAGAGCAGTCCTGTCAGCGCAGGCGGCAATACTCAAATTGCTCTCGCTCTCAAGCAGTTCATCAGCAAAGCCCTTTTCCACTGCTTCTTCTCCTGTCATATATGTTTCGGCGGACATCATATCAAGCAGCTCTTTTTCGCTCTTTCCTGTTTTTCTACGATACGCCGCCGCTATTGCCTTGTCATATTGCTTATTTTCTTCAACGACTGTCTTCAGCTGATCTTCGTTATACCAGCCGTAAAGCAATGTTAATGATTTATGTATCATTACAAGAGAGGAAGATGTCACCGTTACCTTATCCGCTGCGCACATAATCATTGAACCGGCAGACATTGCTACTCCGTCCACTGAGCAGGTAATTTTCGTACCGTTTTTTGCCATTTCTCTCAGGCGGTTGTGTATAAGTATTGCCTCATGCACGTCTCCGCCCAAGGAATTGAGCCTTATATTCAGCTTTTTACAATTACCGATTTCCTCAAGCTTTTTTATAACCTCCGAACCGATAATAAAATCTCCCTCGACAGGTTTATCCGTCCACCAATCCACAGGACGCTTTTTTATCACATTGCCGTACATTTTGATTTCAGCCGCTTCCGTTTTTTCATCGACAGCCACTGCAAAATGTGATTTGATGTTTTCGCCGAATGGCATAATAATTCCTCCTTATGCTAATACTAATTCTTGATTGAAAGTAGACAAAAGATTTGCGAGGATGATTTTTGCAAGACAAGGCGGAGGACGCCGCAAGGCTGACGCCTTGCAAGGACGACAACGCAGTATTGCGAAAATCAGACCGCAAAGATTGTCTACTTTCAGTCAAGAATTAGTATAAGCCGTTTTCTGCGTTATCTTTTTCTTTAAGTCCAAGCCTGGCTTTTCTTATAAGCTTGTTCTCCTCTTCCAAAGCCTGCATATTTTCCTCCCAATTCTCGCCGTAGTATTCCCTTGTAATCTGCTCGTTGGTTTTCCAGCCGTTAGCAACCAACTCTTTATTTGCTTTTGCTTCTTTAACGGGATCAAGGTGAGTTTGAGCGGGACCGTCCCACCTCGAACCGCACCAAGCTGCTCGTATAAGGGGATTGTCAAAAAAGCCGGGAGCACGGATTCTGCCGTTTGCCACCGCTTCAGAGAGCCAGACTTCATATACGGGCTGACAGAAATCATTCACGAACCATGCACGTCTTTTTCTGAAAACCTCCCAGGCTTCTTCCAAAGCCCCCTTTGCCGCCGAGTATGACGAGTTGAATTCTTTTATCAAAACATCATAGGGCATCTCCAAAGCCGCTCCCGCCTGCTTGTTGACAGCCTTCATAAAGGTTTCAAAGCCTGCTGTGGGAATATTGGGATTGCCAAATACCACATCTTCGTTTTTGCCAAGGTGAATAGTTGCTCCCGGTCCTACTTTGTATTCGGGAATTTCCTCTTCTTCGTCTTCGTCTTCGTCTTCACCTTCCCCCTGTCTCACATTCGGCATAGTGGTTGGGTCTGAAATTGTTTTTATCCAAGCCGTAAAGTATGATTGCACAATAGCGGCGGTAAGCTCGCTTTCGGTGTATCTTCGGCCTTGCAAAAGGATCTCAATTACGGGAGCAAGATTTGTAACGCCACGGTATTGGTCGGGACGCTCAGCATCCATTATATGTAAAATATTAGGCAGTCCTGTATAACGCCCCACAGCTTCAACTCTTATCCACTCGGTATTTTTTGAATAATATACCGTTCCCGGATACTCGGTGCAAATGTGATATGCTATAACCTTGCCGTTTTTGTCAACTTCAACACCGTCATGCACTGTGTTTCCCTTATACACTCCCTCCGTTATACCGTACAAACCGCCGTTGACATTAAAAGGTGTACAAACACGGTCAGCTTCTATCAGCTGTAATCGCAATGAATAAGGATTGAGCGACGTTGCCTTTTCTCTTTTTAGTAGAGCAAACACATCGCCGCTCATAAGCCAGGATTTTACCGCTAAATGCTGCAATTCAAAAAAATTATTAAGTCCCAAGGCATCGCAATGTGATTTGTTTTCACACCAGAGCCTGAACTCTGCCTCCGTTTGTCTGCACCATTTCTTTGCCGTTTCGGGAGATATGCCCAAAATATCAAGGTTTAGATTGCACTTCATGCGCAGCCCCCGACCCACAATTTTGGTGCAGTTGGTATTTATATCAGCTGCCGCCACAGGTGCAGCCATATACAGCATTCTGCCTCTTTGCCTTAGAGTAAAATTATTAAAATCTATATCCTCTACAGGACTTGCGGATACTGCATTAAAAGCCTTTAAAGACCTTTTGTCATGGGAAGCTCCCGCATCTGAATAGCCACTGTCAATATGCAAGTTAGACATTTTTTACCTCAATTTCAAAAATTCGCATAGTAATCGAGAGGGGACATATCGTCTCGCTCTCTTACCATGTGTGAAAGGACACTATGACAACCTAATACTAATTCTTGACTGAAAGTAGACAATCTTTGCGGTCTGATTTTCGCAATACTGCGTTGTCGTCCTTGCAAGGCGTCAGCCTTGCGGCGTCCTCCGCCTTGTCTTGCAAAAATCATCCTCGCAAATCTTTTGTCTACTTTCAATCAAGAATTAGTATAAAAGGTTAATCGGTAGGTATTATTGCCGCCACAGCTCTTACAGGCTTGCCCTTAATGATAGCGTCATAGTAAGCCTGTCTTTTTACCGCCTCCTCGATTTCCTTGGACAAATTGCTTAAATCAAGGCGTGTAATTTGTCTGTCTCCGATAGTGTAGGACTTAACACCGCCTGACGTTAAAGCCTCCTGCGCCTGTATAAGCCTGTCTATCTGCTTGCTGTAATATTCATACATTTTCTTCGCCGTTGCTTTACTTATCATATCTGTTACCAATCATTGTATATATCTTCCTCGATGCTTCTTTGTACCCTTTTTTTCGTCTTCCTTTTAGGCTTTGCCGCTTCTGTCTTTCCTTCGGAGATTGCCCTTAAACGTCTTTCTGTAGCGTCAATGTCGGCATCTAATGCCTTAAAAGCGGCATTTGCATAGTTTCGGCAGTCAAAAGCCTCGTTTCTCTCATGTCCCGGTATTTTCTCCCAGTGCCAGGGATTTTTAAGCTTTTCGTTGTACACTAAATGCTCTGACATATAGGACTTGAAAAATGCTTTTCCATAGTCGTCCCGCTTCGGAAAGTGACAGTAGTTTGCGCCGGGAGCTTTGACTCGAAGATTGTCAACGATTTTCTGCTTTCCTGCATCAACGCCGATTTCATAAACCCACACCGTGCCTATCGCTTTTCCGCCCAAAACGATTTTTTGCTTTTTGGGGGGAGAAGTATACGGAATGTCCCTGCTTCCCGCTGCGCCCTTGATTGCGAAAACATTCTTGGCTTGACGTTCCAAGCACCGTTGTCTGACCTCCTGAGTAAAATGACCGCCCTCATCAATAAAGGTCAGCGAAATTTTAAGGGTAATGCCGTTTGCAAAAGTGTACCTGTGATCTATAACGTCGTCAAGCTGCTGCCACACTGCATCGGAATCGGGACGCCCCATAATAACGCCCTTTTTAATGCCCCAGCTTTCGCCGAAATGACCGTAGCCCACAACCTCATATTCCAATCGGTCGTCCTGTGTATCTACACCACAGGTAAGGATTATAACGCCGGTCGGAAGCTCTGCATCATATTCTTCTCTTCTCGCCATAACATCCTCTTCGCTGTCCATATCCCCACGGACTTCCCACAGCATACCGAATCTGGTGTTGTAAACGACTTGCATTTGTGCGGAGTCACCGTTGGCTTGAAGATATTCAAGTATGATTTTTTTCCACTCCACCCAAGGAGAAACCCAGGCGTTAATCCAAAAGGAACGTGTTTTGTGCTGTTCTTTTGCTTCTGGCACTTCAGCATCCCATTTTGATGACTGACCCTTTACTTCGTTTTCGGTTGAGACTCCACCGCAACAGGGGCAAACATAATAAATCTCCGATATATCGAATGTCTTTTCCTCTCCTTTTTGAGAGATTGTATGTGGAAACCTAATATCATTAAATGTGATTTCGGAAAACTCTCCACAATGCCTGCACTGCGTTACCCATTTTTCCATTGTACCCGTATAATATGCCTTTTCGATTGCAGATTTCCCTTTGATGGTGGGAGTGGAAACCTCCACCAGCTTTCTGTTGTAAAAAGTTGTTGTTCTTGCCTTTGCCAATCCCCAAGGATCTCCCTCGCTTCCCGCAGATACAGCCCATCTGTCTCGCTCATCTCCTATAACATATCTCATAGGAAAGGAACATAGGTCGTGAGGTACATTAGAGCCTGCCATTACAAGAAAGCCTCCGGGAAATGTCTTTTGACGCTTTGTGTTTCCGCCGTCTCTGGTTTTGGGATCTGCGACCTTATTTTTAAGGCATTTTGTTTCCCGTATCATCGGAGCTATACGCATTTCGGAATAACGCTTTGCATCATCTATCGTAGGCTGTACAAAAAGAATAGGACCGGGGTCTTGGTCTATTATATAGCCAACGATATTGTTCTCCAGTTCCGATTTGCCAACCTGCGAAGGAGCAACTACTACGATATGCTCCACCTTTGGGTCAGTAAAGCAGTTCATTATTTCAAGCATATACGGCGTTCTTGATGTCCGCCATTTGCCTACCTCAGCTGACGACTCCGATGTAAGCCGTCTGTTTTTGTCGGCCCACTCCGCAACGGTAATATTTTCGGGAGGCTTCATTGCACTCAGCACCTTGGCAAGACAGGCGTTAAGCTTCGCTTCCCGCTGTCTCTCGGTTTCCGAATACAATTTCTTCACCTCCGTTAAGATTTAAACCACTTGGTGCGGCGGTAGCAGACTGTAAATTATATGTGACCCTTCTATGCGCCGCACCTCAGTGGATTAAATAAATAAAAAAGAAAGGAGAAAAACCTGCAAGCAATAATTTGCCTGCGCTCTATCAACTTTAAAAAATTGACACAGCGCAAGCCCTTGCAGTCGAATGCAAAACCGATCATAAAGTTATGTATTCCATTATCTTCTTTCTTGCTTCGTCAAAACCAACACATACAGCAGTATCATATCCTTTGGCGGCAAGCTCAGAAAGCCACTCCTCCTGATATTTGCTTGTTTTTCCTTTGGGGGCTTTCATTTCAATTAAATAGTCCATAAGATTTGCCATGGGGAACAGGAAGGAAAACATCAGGCACACCCGGCTTTACTCCCATGCGCTTATACTAATTCTTAATTAAAATAAGACAAAGCCGGCGGGTGGGGCGTTCCTGATCAAGGAAGTCCCGACGCAGGAATATGCGGATATTTCAAGTCGGGCTGACACAGAGCAGGGACGCCCCGGTCGGTGGATTTGTCTGATTTTTATTAAGATTTAGTATTAAACCTTGCCGCTTCACGCACGTCACGTTTTCCGCCATTGGGAATATGAAACAATAAATTTAACTCAGGATATTTTCCTGACTGAAGCAGTGCCCAGTCAAATAACCACATCTGCTCCCTATCTTCTATATGCTGCATTCTTAATTAGCTCCATTTTGATAAAATACAAGGCAGCACCCAACTGGGGCGCTGCCTTCTCGCATATTTCGATGTTTTAAGTATAACACATTATCGTCCATACAAAACGGACATTTCGGACAAATTTTAGAAGAATGATACACAAAATCCCATAATTGTAATTGTTAAAATATAACAAATATCGTTATATTTAATCATCGCCCAAATACTCTACTTCGGTCTCAAAGCTTGCCCTTTGCCGCACAAGCTCGTCATAACGCTTTTTGTCGTATTTGTACTCAGACAGATCCTTTAAGATTGCAAACACCTCCTGCTCAATAATTTTTTGTGCTTCTGCCGGCTCAGAGGCAGCAGCGCATTTTGTTGCACACCTTCCCGCCAAAGCTATAAGCGACCCTCTTACATAATACAGCAGTTCGGCGGTCATTGCCTGTACATCTTCCGATCTGTGCATTTTCCCCTGAAATTCCTTAGCCTCAAGCTCGGCAATGAGCGCCTTTGATTCCTTCAGCTTGGCTTCCGCTTCCTTTCGGCGCAGTTCAATCACCGAAGCGTCCGTATCAGGCTTTTTAACTCTCCCCTCCAGCATAGCGCAATAAGCCTTTATCGTTTCAAACAGGTTGTACAAGGATCCGTGATTGGTTTTGGTCTTATGTATAACCCCCTGCGATGTAAGCTGCCCGATCCACTGATTTGTCTTTCCCGTAGCAGCGCAAATGTCAGCCGTTTTCACATAGATGGGTGTTCCGGCATTTAAAGAAAAAATAACCTCGCCCGCCCCATCAGCAGGTGTAACCGTTTTTGAGGCAGCCTCTGCTGTGGTAATTTGCTTTTTTCCGCTTACTTTTTTCTGCGTGGTTTTCTCCTTTTTACTTTCCGAGACGGCTTTCCGTGCACCGCTTGTCTTTCTTACTGCCATATTTCCCCCCTATCCCCCTTCAAAATAAATTTCAATTAAAGTACCCCCTTTTTTTGCCCTGTCACTGCGCACAATTTGGGGTCGTCGAGCCCGCAGGGACCCCACTGCCCCGCTCACAGTACCTTTTAGTGCGCTAAAGTGTCGGCTTGTCTGCTTTAATAGCAGATTGAGGAATTGCAGAGCCGTTAGGCTCTGCACTCAAAGTGTTTTGTTTTAATTGTATTCTTTTACTAAGACAGCGAGTGCGATTTCTGTGTCTTTATCCGTTGGTGCGATATCAAGCTCTCTGTCGTAGTTATAAACTGTCTTTCCGTCACGCTGTACAGCAGTGAGATATTCTTTTACCGACGACATTGTAATCGCTTACAATCCGTCGTTTTGCAGTTGTTTTTTGCATAAAAAACCTCCTTAATTAAGCCTTTGTTGTAGGCAAATTAAGGAGTGTATGTGAGATTAGAATTACAGTTTTATATTACCACATCATGGCAGGGACAAACAGGACATTTAGGACAAATTAAAAAAAATTGATAATTTTTTTGAAAAAAAGCTTGACAAGCACGTTAAAACGTGCTACAATATAATTGTAGAAAGGAGGTGGTTAAATTGAGAGACAAAATAAAAGAGCTTACCGAAACGCTCAAACAAGTCGATAAGCTCTTGACCCAAATCTTAAAGTTGATTATCACAATCGGCACGATTTGGGCGGTAATCAAAGGAACGTTCTTCTAAAACGTTCGGCTTTCAAAAAAGGGGGCGGCAACCGCCTCCTTGATTGAAAGTATAGCATATTAAAGAAAGGAAGTCAAGGAAATGAAAGATATTTTTAAGCTTTTCGGAACGATTTTAAGTATTTTGATGTCATTGCTTTCAATCTCATTTTTAATTTGGTTTTTCTTTATAAAGTAAAATAGCGGGGGCGGAATAATGTTTTTGTATATAAAACTATACAGACAAAAGGCAGGGATATCAGTGCCAAAGATGGTAGAGCTTACAGGATTGTCCCGACGGACAATTCAGGATTTGGAAAATCGGGGGGACTGTCTTGTCTCCAACGCACAAAAAATTGCAGATGTTTTAGGTCTTAAAATTGATGATCTGTTTTCACCACCTAAAAATGATTAGCTTATCTGCTGCTGTGCTTAAAGTGAGCACAGCAGCACTTTTCTTTTCAAATGATGTTTGCTCAGCATTAGCTACCGTTATTTTTTCATCCGTTAGGATGGCTTTCTACATATCGCCGATAAATTTTTTGAACACTTTCATCGCTGTTTTTGCCGCCGAAAACTATTGCAATCTTTCGCCATGTTTTCTGATCATACACGCGCATCTCAAATATCATTTTTGTGCGTAGGTCGGCAATGCTGTTTATGTAGCATTCAATTCGTTTTATTTGTGCTTCGTCGGATTTTATCCTCTCCTCATACTCTTCCTTTTTTGTGATATTTTCAATATAAGCGTTCTCGGTAGAATTATGCCGAGTTGGGCTTTTTGAAATTCCATTTGAGTCATAGGAAGGAGATTTAATGAAGAATGTGTTTATTTCCCGTATTTTTTCTCTGCACCTTTTGATGTCAGCAATTAATGCAGGGTAGTTTTTTAGCTCAGCAAATGTCATTTTATTTATCCTCAGTCTGAATTACAAGTTTTTTGGCGTTTAAAAAATCTTCCATTTTCTTTGCACTGCCGGAAAAGGCTATTGCCGATTCGTTTAGTCTGATCCCAACTCAATTTAATTCTGATGACAGTTTTTCCATTTAGCATTCTATGCAAATTGGTGGTTCTACTGTCATCAAATCTGAGGTGTGGGTGTTGCGGAACTTGCGGTCTAATTTCTTTTTGCGGAAATTGTCCCGCTCTCGTTCTATTGCTTTGATTGCGTCTGCCACTCCGACTTCTGCTCCTACTGTTGCTCCTAAATTGAGCACTGCTTGGATCTTCTCTTCTATATAGTCAAGTTTGCTTTCAACTGCAACATTTACCGCCACTTGTACAAGTTTTTCAATTGCTGCATTAGTCATCTTTTGCCTCCTTTTTGCTGTTCCATTCTTTCATCATCACCGTGATCTGTTCTTGCGGTAATGGTATAATTCCTACGGCTTCTGCGTCTGTCTTAACTCGGTCTATAAGCTTTGACATCTGCATGATGTCATAAGCATTCGAACCGTGATATGCAAAGGAAATCCCGCATATCGTTTCTGCCTACTACGTCAAACCTCCTATGGCAATCAATGCAAAGTCTTAGGAAGTTTCGGAGCACTCCCTTGCCTCCGTGCACCCTGCTAATGAAATTTGCCAGTTCAATAGGCTTGTCCGTTCTTCCGCAATAAACACATCGGTGTCCGTCATGGTCGTAAACAGTTTCTCTGATTTCACTGTCTATATCGGTATTCTTTTTTGCTCACTCATAGTAGGTATCCCAATCCTGTGACATATCCCGCCCTAAGTATTCCATTTGTACAATGTCGCCCTCGAACCCCTCAATAACTTCTATGCTGCCATACTCATAAACAGCGGGGTTGATTGTCTCTTCGTCTATAACAAACTCCATCAGGTTTCCAACTTTCTTTCCGCTGTAATCGGTACAAGGCATATACATACACTTGCTATCACAGTCGCCGTCCCACTTGCCGTCACCCAAAATAGCGGTAAAGGTGTTCCCGCTACTTAAAACGACTTTGAAACGGTCTCCTATTGAGGTGCTGTAATAGCTTCCCAAGGCTACAATATAGTCGTTGTTAAATCGTCTAAGCCCGTTCTGATCCGTCCACGCCGCCTGTTGTAGGCGATAATGCGGGGTATATGGCAGATTGTATGAGCGGTAGTCGATAAAGAATTTGATGTGTGTACTTATTGACGGTAAAACACGAAGCAGGGTTTCGCTCTCTATCTCAATTTTTGGGGTTGACTCTGAAACAGCACTTGGTTCTTCCATTGTCTTTGGTGTGCATTCAAATAGGCTCAAAATCTCGCTTTCAAGAGGCGCTTGCTCAATATGGGTATAACTTGTCGCTTCTGCAGAAAAAATTATTTCTGGGACATTCTGATAAAAGCAGGGAACTGTCAAAAGGTTAATTGCTCCAATGCTTACGAATGTTAAAGCGGCGGCAGAAATTGGCTGAATTATTTTGGCTTTCTTCATTTTATGTCATCTTCCTCCTTATTGTTTCCAAACATCGTATGCTTTTGCGGTCATACCCAACATCACATTGCCTCCCGTAACTCTCTCATACTTTCATATCTCTTGCCACACATCTCCAGCAAATTAGCTCTGACAAGAGCTTCGGCGAACGGCGGCGGGACAGCGTTACCGCACCTCGCTACCTGCTGTGTTCTCGGATAGCGGTTTCCTTTATAGTCGTGATCTATAATGTAATCGGCAGGAAAGCCTTGTGCAAGATACAACTCCCTTGGTTCGAGCATTCGCATACCAATGTCTGCAATAAAATACTGCTCTCCGTTTATCTCCAACAGCAGAACTTCATCATCTGCCATATCATAACCGCAGTATTTGTTAAGCAGGGCACGCACCTTCTCCCAATGACCGAGATTGATACTGTACGCATACTTTACAATCCTTGTTCGGATTTTTGCAAAATGACTGCCGCTTGTGCATTCCGTAGGCAACGGCTCTGTAAGTGACTTGCAGTCCATATTGTTTCTTAAAACGCACAAATGGCTTTCAACAAGCGCATTTCGCTCTTTAACCGTAATCGTATGTAGCGGGTCATTAACACTGCTGTAACTATCACCACTGTAATACTTGACGATATGAGCGGAAGTAAGTGCATATCTATCCGACATATCTACAGTCATAATTGGCTTGTCAAGGCTTTGTCCTCTTACCTCCGAGTCACTTTGCTCTGAATGGTACTGTATCAGATAAGCCGCCATTAA
The DNA here is from genome assembly GCA_947427325.1 of uncultured Clostridia bacterium. GTDB lineage: Bacteria > Bacillota > Clostridia > Oscillospirales > Ruminococcaceae > Ruminiclostridium_E. The sequence continues at coordinate 20,827 of CANEHP010000014.1, forward strand.
AGCATTGTGATCTATTGCTGTAACTGTTCCCAAAGGTTCGGCAATTGTAGTTGTAGATAAATGATCGTGGGCACTTTCGGGAGGGTTATCAAATTTATAATTTATGATAAACGGTTTATCCGCTTTTATTGTAAACTTATCCAGTCCTTTTACAATCCGCCTTAATGTATTGTCTACAAGCGGTTTGTTCCTCTCAAAAATGGACTTGCATGGAATAAGCCAATCAATGCACTCCGCTGCGGTTCGGTAAGGCAAGAGATTTTTGCCCTTGCCGTGTGTAGGCTTCGGAAACACTATCGGGTAACCGTCACACCGTGCAATAAGGAAAAACCTTTTACGAATAGTAGGCGCACCGTAATCACAAGCCTTAAGCTCCCGCCAATCTACATCATAGCCTTTCTGCCGAAACTGATATACAAAGCTCCTAAACGTCTCACCTATATATCTTTTATCGGGTTTCCCATCTTTTCCAAGCCTTCCCCAAGTCACAAACTCGGGAACATTTTCAAGAATAATCACACGAGGTCTTACAGTAGCCGCCCATCTAAGAGCTATCCAGGCAAGTCCCCTGACATTTTTGTCAACAGGCTTGCCGCCTTTTGCCCTTGAAAAGTGTTTACAGTCGGGAGACAGCCACATCAAGCCGACTGAACGTTCGGCGCATATTTCGGTGGGATTTACATCCCAAACGCTTTCACAGTAATGCTTTGTATATGGGTGGTTGGTTTGGTGCATAAGGATAGCATAAGGATCGTGGTTTATTGCAATATCAATAGGTCTTCCTGTTGCAAGTTCTATGCCTGTGGAAGCTCCGCCACCTCCTGCAAAATTATCTACGATCAGTTCATCAAAGAGCGCAGATTGTATGTAGTTCATTGTGAAACCTTCTTTCTGTTAATTTATCCACTTGATAGTCGGATAGCCATTAAATCCCTTTTTCCACTCAAACCAAGCATAAGCAACAGCACTTCCACCACCCTTTTTCATCTTTTCAAACTCAGCGTTTTTAGCACAAAGTATTCTACTGCTTGATATGTAAACACATTTAGGCGGGTATTTTTCAAATAGCTTACGCCTTTCTTTACCTTCAAGGAATTGGACTTTCAATAACATAAACACTTTGTTACCTTCGGGAATAATGCTCAAAGCGTGTTCTATAAATTCTTTAGCGTATTTATAAGGCGGATTTGTCAGAATATCGCCGTGCCAAGTGTCAAAGTGCTTTAAAAAATCAAATCCACCTGCGCCATATCCTCTATACACAAGATCGGAAGAATACACGCTGTATCCGTATTGCTTTAATCATTTCGATAAATGCCCTTCACCGCAGGCAGGCTCCCATACAATGGGGCTTATTTTGGCTTTTCCGTCTTTTAGAAGAACGTCTATCGCTATCGGATCTGTGGCGTAATAGTCATCGCTTTGGCGCTCCTTGTCGGTGTGATTGCTTGCGCCGAGGGTTTTAAATATACTGTTCTGATTGCCTGTCCAGTCTTTATTCATTGTTTACCTCCAACAGTTCGGGGTTGTCGTGAATGTTGCCGATAACTTCACTATGCTCACAAAAGAATAAATCTAAATCATCTTGAATTTCCGTCTCACCTTCCATTAAAACTTTATA
>CANEHP010000015.1 GCA_947427325.1 uncultured Clostridia bacterium
ATACTTTTCGATCCCACCTCTGTCGCTCCTCAAAAGTAAATGCTGTTGCCGTGTAAATTTTGTCGTAGGATTTAACAAGTTTTTCTAAAACGGTTGTTTATTTTTTTAAGATGTGGTATAATACTTTAAAACTGCCTAAAGAGGAAAGCTTATTTAATATTTAAGAATATTTACCGATAAGAAAGATTTGTTTGCACATAAGAAATATATAAGTAAACAGCGGAGGAACAAAAATGGATAAAAAAATATCTAACTCGACCGGAGAGCTAAGGGTTTCCAATGATGTAATAGTCAGGATTGCAGAGCTTGCTGCTACGGAGATTTCGGGAGTTGCCGTTGAGGACGGCAAGCTTATGATTTCTTCTTCAAAAAAGGGAATTGCTTCTATGTTTAGTTCCCCCGTTCAGGTTTCTTTGTCAAAGGAAGCTGCCGTAATTACAATTTCAATTATAACCGAACAGGGTTCAAAAGCGGTTAATGTTGCTTCTGCCGTTCAGGAAAGCGTTAAATCCGCCGTGCAGAGTATGACCGGTATTCCCGTTTCAAAGGTTAATGTAAATATTGTGGGCATACAGCTCAGTAAGTAATATTATAAGGTATATTTACAGAAAATCAAGTATATTGGAGAAAATAATGACAAAACACGAAGTCAGAGAGGCAGCATTTATAATTTTGTACCAAATGGAAATTACGGGACAGGCTGTTGACGAGGTGTCCGAAGGTACGTCGGAAGAGTTTGAGATGCCTGTTAATAACGCTGTAATAAAGCTTGCGGAGAATGTTTGGAGCAGAAAAGAAGAGATTGACGCCATTATCGGAAAATACAGCCCCTCAAGGTCTGTTGCAAGAATATCGAAAATCAACCTTACCATTTTAAGGATAAGCGTATACGAGCTTACCTTTGAAAAGGAAAAGATTCCTCCCAAGGTATCGATAAATGAGGCGATAGAGCTTTCAAAGGCGTATGCCGAAAATAACGATAAGGCTTTTATAAACGGCGTTCTTAATTCTTATTACAAGGATTTGGAAAAATAGTATGGCTCTTATTGTGACGGTTTCTCAAATTAACAGGAGGCTTGCGCTGCTGCTTAAAAGCGATAAGGCTATTCAAAGCGTTTCTGTTAAAGGCGAGATTTCAAATTTAAAATACCATTATCAGTCGGGACATATTTATTTTACCCTTCGTGACAGCGCCGCTTCCGTTAAAGCGGTTATGTTTAAAAGCTATGCGGAAAAATTAAATTTTGAATTAGCAGACGGTATGAACATAGTGGTAAGCGGGGCGGTTCAGTTTTATGAGCGAGACGGCTTGTGTCAGCTCTATGCTCATGATATTAAGTGTGAGGACGGCGTGGGCGAGGGCGCTTTGTCCTTTGAACAGCTGAAAAATAAGCTTAATGAAGAGGGCTTGTTTAATCAGAAAAGGCATTTGCCCGAAATACCCAAATCAATTTGTGTTGTTACATCCGAAACAGGCGCTGCAATAAAGGATATTTTGAATGTTCTGTCAAGAAGATATCCCTTTGTAAAAGTAAAGCTTATTTCTGTCTTGGTTCAGGGCTCGGAAGCTCCGCAGTCTGTTGCCGACGGAATAAACAGGGCACAGGATACCGGCTGCGATCTGATTATTTTCGGAAGAGGCGGCGGCTCAGCCGAGGATTTATCCGCATTTAACACCGAGATTGTGGCAAGAGCGGTTTATGCCAGCAAAATTCCCACCATATCTGCGGTGGGCCACGAAATAGATTACAGCATTTCCGATTTTGTTGCGGATATGAGAGCGCCGACTCCAAGTGCTGCGGCGGAAATTGCCGTTCCCGATGTAAACGAAATAATTAACGCACTTGAAATAAAGAGAAATCATATAAAGGATATGGCGGCGGCAAAGGTTGCAGGCTGTGAACTACAGGTAAGCAATATTTTTTCGCATATTGAATTATATCACCCGAAAAACAAAATTGAAGCAAATGAAAAGAATTTAAATGAAACATATTCACTTATAAAAAAGGATTTTGGCAATTTGATTTCAACTAAGGAGCTGCATTTAAAAAATACCGTAGAATTAGTTAATGCCTTTAATCCTTTTAAAACCTTGGAAAGAGGATATTCTATTGTATTTAAGAATAATTCCGCAGTTACTTCGGTTAAAGCTCTGAAAAGCGGAGATAAGATCAAGATAATGCTTTCAGACGGTGAATTAAATGCATCAATAACTGATTAATGCACTATTTAAATTAAGGAAGTGATTAAAACGGCTAAAAAAGAAACTGTCAGCGAAATGACCTTTGAAGAGGCATTGAAAAGGCTGAACGATATATCCCGGTTAATGGAAAATCCCGAAATTACTTTAAAAAATGCTGTTGAACTGTACGAGGAAGCAAACGGTTTAGTTGAAATATGCAAAAAAAATATAGAAGAAGCAAAAATTTCTTTGGAGAAGACGGAATTATGACCTTTGAAGAACAAACGGTTTTTTATAAAGAGCTTGTGGATAAAGAGCTTGACAGGTATATGAGTTTTCCTGACGGGTTAAAGCAAGGCAAGCTTTTTGAAGCTATGAAGTACAGCTTAAATGCAGGAGGAAAAAGGATTCGTCCCGTTCTTGCCCTTGAATTTTGCAGGATTTGCGGCGGTGAATACAAAAACGCACTTCCTGCCGCCTGCGCTATTGAGATGATGCACACATTTTCGTTAATTCATGACGATTTGCCCTGTATGGACAATGACGATATGAGAAGGGGCAGACCAAGCTGTCATAAGGCATTTGATGAAGCTACTGCGCTTTTAGCGGGGGACGCGCTTGAAATGTATCCCTTTGACGTGCTGGCAGGAAGTACATCCTGCGGTGTTTCTGCCGAAAATGCGCTTAAGATGGTCAAAATGCTGGCTTGGGCGTCGGGACATATGGGAATGATAGGCGGACAGCAGATAGATACCGAATTTGAAGGTCAGTCCCCGGGATTAGACGAATTACTTAAAATGTACAGGCTGAAAACCTCACGGCTGCTGCAAGCGGCTGCAGGTATGGGCTGTTTATCCGCCGGCGCAGACGGCGATGCCGTTGGAAACGCTCTTGAATATGCCGACAGGTTGGGGCTAGCTTTTCAAATTGTTGATGATATACTTGATATATACGGTGATGAAAAAGCCTTAGGAAAGCCTATTGGCAGCGATAAGGAAAAGAACAAATATACATATGTGACTTATGCGGGCTTAGAGGGTGCAAAGGAAAAAGCAAAACAGTTAACCGATGAGGCTTTGGATTTTCTTGCAAAATTTAATAACAGCGAATTTTTGAAAAAACTTACAATAGAGCTTTTAAATAGAAATAAGTAGGTGAATTCTTTGAAAGATTATATAAATGTTGCCATATTGGTACCTGTTTTAAGCTGGGCGATTGCACAGCTTATTAAAGCAACTATATATGCAATTAAATACAAAACATTTAATTTGGAGAGACTGTTCGGTTCAGGCGGTATGCCGTCTTCACATTCGTCTACCGTATGCGCTTTGGTTATTACCATATACAGAATGGAAGGTCTGTCTTCGCCGATTTTTGCGCTTTCGATGGTGCTCGCAATGATAACAATGTATGATGCCACAGGTATAAGAAGAGCTGCCGGTATGCATGCTAAGCAAATTAACAGACTTCGCCGCATAGTGGATGAGCTTGATGAGGAAATGCTGGATAAAATAGACGAAAGGATCGATGACGAAGAGGATGACCCCGAAGAAACCGTTGAGCTGAAGGAGTTTTTGGGTCATACTCCCTTGGAGGTTATTTTCGGTGCTTTATTGGGCATTTTAATTGCAGTGGTATTTCCCACCGATTATTTTATCAGTTGAATATTTTGGATTTTTTGCATTGAGCAAATCGTATTTGGCAAGAATATAGAATTACACTTAAAGGGGGTTGACAAAGTTGATTTTATCATCGAAAATTTCTCCCGAGGCTATAAAAAAGCTTTCATTAAGTGAAATGGAACAGCTGTGCACAGAGCTTCGTTCATATATAATAGACGTTGTGTACGGGACGGGCGGTCACTTGGCGTCAAATCTTGGTACGGTTGAGCTTTGTGTGGCGTTGCACAGAGTTTTTACAACTCCGGAGGATAAAATAATTTTTGATGTAGGACATCAGGCGTATGCACATAAGATTATTACAGGCAGATATAAGGATTTTTGCAGACTGAGAACGGAAAACGGCATTTCAGGTTTTCCCCGTCCGGACGAATCCCCTCATGACGCATTTATTGCGGGTCACGCAAGCACTTCAATATCCGCAGCCTTGGGAATAGCGAAGGCTATGGAAATAAAGGGCGATTTTCATCATGTTATTTCCGTTATAGGCGATGGAGCCTTGACGGGCGGAGAAGCTTATGAGGGCTTAAACAATGCAAGCAAGCTGAAAAGAAGCTTTATAGTCATTCTTAATGACAATGAAATGTCTATATCCAAAAATTCGGGAGCGGTAGCTAATTATTTAACTCAAATGACCTCCTCGACTAAATACTTCGAAACTAAAAAGAGGGTAAAAGAAGCTCTTTCAAAATCGGTTATCGGAAGAGAACTGTCAAAATCTGTAAGCGGAACAAAGGAGCTTGTAAAGTTTGCTATATTCCAAAGCAATATTTTTGAAAATTTAGGCTATAAATATTTAGGACCTATTAACGGAAATAATTTAGCCGAGCTTTTAGATGTGCTTAATGTTGCTAAACAGCTTGATTTTCCTTGTATTATTCATATTAAAACAAAAAAAGGCAAGGGCTATCTTCCCGCTGAACAAAATTCAGGCGAATATCACGGAATCGCAAAGCGAACAGACAGCGAATGTAATACGCATAATGATACATATTCGGAGGTTGCGGGAAAGTATATAAATCAATTAGCTGATAAGGATAACAGAATTTGCGGAATTACAGCGGCAATGAAGTACGCTACCGGACTTCAGCATTTTGCAAAAAGTCATAGGGAAAGATTTTTTGATGTGGGAATAGCAGAGGAGCATGCGGTTACCTTTGCGGGCGGATTAGCTTCGCAAAATATGATTCCCGTATTTTGTGTGTATTCAACCTTTATTCAGCGCAGCTTTGATCAGATTATTCACGATCTGGCGATCGAAAAAGAACACGTTGTGCTGGCTGTTGACCGTGCGGGATTTGTAGGTGAGGACGGAGAAACGCACCAAGGGCTGTTCGATGTATCTATGCTGTCTGTTGTTCCAAAAATTGAGATATATTCTCCCTCTAACGACGCCGAGCTAAGAAGCTCTCTTTATAAAGCCGTTTACAGAAGCAAAGGGATTGCGGCAGTGCGCTATCCTAAAGGCGAAGCGGTTATATGTGACAGAAACGACGCCGATTATGATTTGCGGTATTTTAAATTTGATAAAAACGACAAAGGGATTTTAATCGTCACCTACGGAAGAATAACGGAATATGCAAGGGCGGCGGCAAGGCAAATGGAAACCGACCTTTTACAGCTGGTGAAAATTTATCCGATTGTGGAAAAGTCTGTTGAAAGTGCGGAAAAGTACGATAAAATCATCTTTTTTGAAGAGGGGATAAAGTCAGGAGGAATCGGAGAAAAATTTTCCTTTGAACTTATGAAAAGAGAATGGAAGGGTAAATATAAGCTGATTGCCGTTGATAACTGCTTTGTAAGCTACGGCGAAACGGAAAGCCAGTTATCAAAATATAGACTTGACGCACAGGGAATGATCAGAGAAACAGGTGAATTTTTTGAGCAGGCTTGACGTTGAGTTAGTGAACCGCAGCTTGGTTAAAAGCAGAAATGTTGCAGGACAAATCATAAAGCAAGGAATTGTTTTTGTAAATGACAGCTGCGCAAAAAAATCTTCACTGTCGGTAATTGAAACAGATAAAATCGAAATTAAAGGTAATCTGCCCAAGTATGTTGGGCGGGGCGGTTTAAAGTTAGAAAAAGCCATAGACGAATTTAATATTGAACTGAATGACAAAATCTGTATAGATGTCGGAGCGTCAACAGGCGGTTTTACCGATTGTATGCTGCGAAATGGCGCAGGGCTAGTGTATGCCGTTGACGTGGGAAAAAACCAGCTTGATGTTTCGTTAAGAGAAAACGAAAAGGTTGTGTCTTTGGAGCGGACGGACATTAGAACCGTCCAGGGCAAAATATCCGAAAGGGCGGATTTTATAAGTATAGATGTGTCTTTTATTTCTCTCAAAAAGGTTTTGCCCTTTGCCGTTAATTTGCTGAAGGAGCATGGGATAATCGTCGCTTTAATAAAGCCGCAGTTTGAGGTAGGAAAAAGCGGTCTGGGGAAAAAAGGGATTGTGAAAAATTCCAAGCTAAGAGAAAATGTCCTAAATGAAATAAAGGATTTCTCTCTGCAAACGGGATTAAAGGTCAACGGCATTATCGAGTCTCCTATTACGGGCGGAGACGGGAATGTAGAATACCTTATCTGTTTATCGAGGTAAAAATGAAGATATTTATATGTGCAAATTTAAATAAAGAAAAAACAATAACGGTTTTTCCCGAAGTAGTAAGAGTTTTAAGGCTTTACGGAATAACACCTTTTGTGGAAAAAAGATTTGAAGATATTTGTTCGGGATTAAACATTGACGGAATTATCTTCGGCACTGCTCAGGATAATGCAGATAATTGCGATATCTTTTTGACTATCGGAGGGGACGGAACAATTCTGCGCTGGGGAAAAACGGCGGCTGTCTGCGGCAAGGCGCTTTTGGGCGTGAACACGGGACGCTTGGGCTTTATGGCCACATTGGAAAAGGACAATTTGGCAAAATTAAGCTCTCTTGCAGGCGGAAATTATAAAATCAGCACACGAATGATGCTGGACATAGAGGTAAATTCCGAAAAGGGAACAATACGGTTTAATGCTCTTAACGATGTTGTTTTGTTTAAAGGAACGACATCAAAGCTGCCCGAATACATCCTTTTAAGCGGAAACACCGAGGTGGAAAGGGTCAGGGCTGACGGCTTGATTATCAGCACTCCTACAGGCTCTACAGCATATTCGCTTTCTGCGGGAGGTCCGATTATTGACCCTAAGCTTTCCTGTTTTGAGGTAACGGCATTATCTCCTCATACGCTTTTTAACAGACCTATGATTTTTTCGGTGGACGAGCCTTTAAAAGCGGGCTATACAGCTTATGAAAACAGCGAAGTGTATTTATCCGTAGACGGCGGCGAGCCTATGCAGCTTTTTCCAAACGATGCTATAAGCATAAGTAAATCAAAGCTTGAGTTAAAGCTGATAGACATTGACGGCGCAAGCTTTTACAGCTCGGTTCACAATAAGCTTATGAAGCCTTTAAAGTGATAGAGGTTATATTTATGAAGAAGAAAAGGCAGAATGAAATTTTATCAATTATCAAGGAGCAAGCCGTCGAAAATCAGGAAATGCTGATAAAGGCTCTTGCAAAGCGGGGGTATAATGTAACACAGGCGACAGCGTCAAGAGATATCAACGAGCTGCGGCTGGAGAAACATTTCAACAAGGACGGTATTAGCTGCTATACTCAGGTTACCGAAGAAAAGAAATACAATACGATTTTTCACCAGTCTATAACAGGCGTTGATTATGCAATGAACATAGTGTGCTTAAAATGCCGTTCCGGTCTTGCCAACGCTGCCTGCGCCACCTTTGATATTATGGATTTAGACAGTGTAGTAGGCACGATAGCGGGCGACGATACGGTTTTTATTCTGACAAGAACGGAAGGGGACGCAAAGCTGCTGTGTGAAAAAATAAAAAAAATGATTTAAGCAGGTAAGCAGAGATGAAAAGAAAACGTTTGGATAGAGACTTAAAATGGGGATTTCAATATTTTCCATATTATCAGGTGCGGTTGGATTGCGAAATTTATCATGGTCTTGTCAGCTTGATAGAACTTACTGACGGTGAGTATTTTTATTGGGATTTCCCTAAAGCCGGAAAAATTGCTGTATGCGGCAAAGGTATGATATGGCTTCAGCTTGTGCCTGATAGATGTAAAAGATTGATTACAGCTATGTTCATTCCTCAAAATAAAACCATTATGGGGAATACATATCCCTATTCTGTTTCGTGTATCTATGTTGATGTAATGGAAAAGCTTGAATATGATTTGGATGGTGTTGCGGCTTACATTGATAAATATTTAGATGTAAAGCTGACGCCTAAGGGAGATGTTCTTATTGATGACAGAGACGAGCTTGATGAAGCATTTAGATGCGGAGAGCTCTCAAAGGAACAATATGATGATGCGTTAACGGAATGTGATTTAATAATTTCACAGATGTGTACGGATATTGAGAAAACAGAAAAGCGGTGCTGCGATATTTTAAATATTATGTGTAAGCGCATTTCCTCAGGTGAAAAACCGATAGTGAACCGAATAAGCCAAGATATGAAGATTTTGCATTAGTATTTGTTATTTTGAACGAGTATTATGTTTATGATCTAAAAAATTGAACAAAATTCGCAAATAAGCAAACAGAAAAAAATATGAGCCCGCCGATTGTGCGGTATGAACCATACAGTGATAAATGAAAGGAAGTGAAATAGCTTGCTGAAAGAATTGAACATAGAAAATCTTGCGGTTATCGAAAAGGCAACTATTTCCTTTTGTAATAAGTTCAATGTGTTTTCAGGCGAAACGGGAGCAGGTAAAAGTATTCTTATTGGCGGAATAAATGCGGTTTTAGGCGCAAGAACCGACAAAAGCATAGTAAGAACAGGAGAAAGTAAGGCGGTGGTCACCGCTTTGTTTGATGATATTTCAAAGGAAACACAAAAAAAGTTAGAGGAAAACGGTTATTCATACGATGGAGAACTCCTTTTACAGAGGGAAATTTCCTCCGACGGAAAAAGCACCGCAAGAATTAACGGCAAGGTAACCACCGCTGCGGTTTTAAAAAATATAGCCTCGGATTTAATAGACATTCACGGTCAACATGATACCGCTATTTTAATGAGTACGGAAAATCAACGGCAGATTTTGGATTCCTACGGAGGACTTAACGAAAGATTAAACACATATAGAGAGGTATTTCACGAGTTTTCCCATATAAGCAAGCAGGTAAAGGCATTACAGCAGAAAATTGACGACAGAGATAACCGTATAGAGGATTTAAGGGAAAAAATCGAAGAGGTTTCAAGCTTTAATTTATATGTGGGGGAAGAAAAAGAGGTTTCCGAAAGGTTAGAAAAGGCAAGGAGCTTTGAATCCGTTCAAAAGGCTTTATCGGAGGCTTATGGAAGCCTTTGCGGATATGATGACGAAAGCTCCGCTGCAAGTCTTGTTCGGAACGCTTTGAATAATTTGGAAAAAATATCTCAGTCTGATGTTGAAGACGATGAGTACGGCAAGCTATCCAAAAGGCTGTCGGAAGCCGTTATTGAAATTGAGGATATAGGCTCGGAAATATCCAAAAATATCAGCGATGAATACAGCTCGGAAAATATTTCGCTGCTGGAAAACCGTTTAAGCGATCTGCTTATGCTTAAAAGGCGGTACAGAACGGACATAGATCGGCTTATACTTGAATTGGAGGATTGGAAGCGGGAATTAGAGGATCTACAGGACAGCGACGACGTTTTGGAGGAATTAAACGAAAAGCGCTGGGAATTGGCGGAGCAGGTGAAAAAACAAGCTGCCGAAATCAGTGAATTAAGAAAAAAAGCCGCTGAAGAATTAGTTGAGAAGATTACCGCCGAGCTTGTTTTTCTCGATATGCCGAATATCAGGTTTATTTTCGATTTCCAAAAGGACAAGATCTCAATTACGGGAATGGACAAGGTGGAAATGCTGATTTCCGTCAATAAAGGCGAAGAGCCTAAGTCGATGAATAAAATTGCGTCGGGCGGCGAGCTTTCGAGAATTATGTTAGCGGTTAAAAACGTGCTTGCCTCGTCGGACAATGTTCCTACAATGATTTTTGACGAGATAGATACGGGAATAAGCGGCAGGGCGGCTCAAAAGGTGGGTGTCAAGCTGTCGGAAATAGCAGATAAAAGACAAGTGCTTTGCGTAACTCACTTGGCGCAGATTGCCGCTATGGGGGACAGGCATATGCTTATAGAAAAGAAAAGCGATGAAATAAGGACTTATACCACTGTTCATTCCCTTGATTTTAACGAAAGAAAAAGAGAGATAGCAAGAATCATTTCGGGCAATTCGGACAGCGAGGCGGCTTTGTTAAGCGCAGAAGAGCTGCTTAACAGAAAAAAACCGATGTAGAGCGGAAAGGCATACAGAAATTCAGATGAATTATAAAATTAACTTAGGGATATGGGGCAATGTGTTTTGTATTCCGTCGGTAATTGTTGACAAATATATAAAAATAGCGGGAGAAAACGATATTAAGGTTCTGCTTTACCTGCTGCGAAACTCAAACGCCGTGTACGAAAGCAAGGAAATCGGAGAGCAGCTGGGAATTGAATCCGAGCAGGTCGAAGAAAGTATAAGCTTTTGGGTAAAGCGCGAGGTGTTAAGAATAGATGAATCCGGTTGTCTTTCCGCTGTGGAAAAAGGGGAAGCGCTTAATGCCGCAAAAGCCGATAATAAAGTAAGAAATGAGAATACGGGCGAATTTTCTTATGGGTCTGCAAAAACAATTTCCGAAAGCGTTGTAAGAAAAGTTAATTTAGAGAGAACTCCCGATTTCCCCCCTGTGGAGATTGCTCAGACCGTCAGAAATAATGCAGACGCAGACTTTTTATTCAAGCATTGTGAAAAGCTGTACGGCAGACCGTTAAAGCATAATGAACAGAATACCGTTATGATTATTCTTGAGGATACCTGTTTGCCTGCGGAGGTTGCCCTGATACTTATAAATTACTGCTTTACGGTTAATAAGGCAAAGCCCGCCTATATGCGCAAAACAGCTTTAGACTGGTCGGAGTCTGAAATAAACACTATTGAAAAGGCAGAGGAAAGAGTGGCGCAGTTAAAAAATCTTAATGACGCTGTAAGCAGGTTTAAAAAAATGTTTGAGGTCACCTCGGCTTTTTCTGAGCAGCAAAAGAATATGATTGACAAATGGGTAAACGCTTACTGCTTTGGCGATGAGATGATAGAGGAAGCGTATCAGCTTACCTTAAACGGCACGGGAAAGCTTTCTTTTCCTTATATGAATAAAATTTTGGAGGATTGGCACAGCAAGGGCTTTAAGGACGTCAATCAAATTTCGAAGGAAAAATCAGCTGTACAAAAGAAAAACGGCGATGATTCTTCATTTGACATTGCGGAAATCGAAAAAATGATTCATAATCAGTTTATTAATTCGGGAGACAGTCAATGAGTTATTTAAGTAAGTATTATACTATGGCGGAAAATGAGCTTAATCTCCGAAGAAACAAAAACACGGAAATACAAAGGGAACATATAGAGAAGGCGGAAAGAACCATTCCTCAGATAAGGGAAATGAGAAAACAGCTTGCGGCAGGCGGAGCGAGGCTTTCCGTTATTTTACTGGGCAGCGGAAGCGCCAGGCAGGCTGTTAAAGAAATTTCTGTGGAAAACATCGAAATCAAGCGGAAAATTAAGCAGTTGCTTACAGATAACGGTTTTGATGAAAATTATCTTGACCCTGTGTTCAGCTGCGAAAAATGCAGGGACACGGGAATATATGAAGGAAAACGCTGCTCCTGTTTTATGAGCGATGTTCAAAGGTTTCAGTGTGATGATTTAAATAAAGCTTCGGGCATGAATCTATATTCCTTTGATACCTTTGATATTTCTCTCTATCCCGATAAGCGTTCGGGCGGCGACAGTGATACGCCAAGGCAGGCTATGGAAAAAGTTTTCCGTTATTGCGTTAATTTTTCAAAGGATTTCCACTTACCCTGTAACGGTATATTGATGAGCGGCAAAACAGGCTTGGGTAAAACTCATCTTTCTCTTGCCATAGGCAGCGAGGTTATTAAAAAAGGATACAGCGTTATTTACGGCTCGGCTCCGGATTTATTAAGAAAGGTTGAAAAGGAGCATTTCAATAAAGAGGAGGAAACAGATACAGCGCCTGTTTTACAGGACTGCGACCTTTTAATTCTTGATGATTTGGGCGCAGAATTTGATTCAAAGTTTAATCAGGCTTTTTTATATAATTTAATAAATACTCGAATGAATAAAGGCAATCCTGCCATAATCAGCACAAATTATACTCTTTCGGAAATCAAGGAAAGATATGGAGAGAGAATTATGTCAAGGCTGCTGACTATGAAAAACCTTCCCTTTTACGGAAATGATATTCGTGTTAGGAAGAATATGTTAAAAAAATAAAGTTAATAATTCTTTACAGTTTTCTGTTTTTATGTTATAATTTTTTTAGGGCAACATCACACACTTGTTGTCATTCGATTGTACAGCGGCGGTCTGCTGACCTGATAAGCGCTTCAATTAAAAATTATGGGCGCAAAATATGGTAAGATGTAAAGAGAGCAACAGCGTGTGCCGATAAAAGTGCGGTGCGGTTTTAACAAATCGGTTCAACAATTTCATATAGTCGAAAAATATGAACAAAACCGAATGCAGAGGGGAAAAAATTGAATCTTTATCCGATGAAGCTTGATGCGCCTTGTAAGGATTATTTATGGGGCGGCAACCGACTTCGCAAAGAATACGGAAAGGTTTCCGACGCAGATAAAATTGCGGAAAGCTGGGAACTGTCCTGCCATAAGAACGGTGAAAGCGTAATTTCCAACGGTGAATTTAGGGGAGAAACTCTTACAGCTTTTATTGAACAACAAGGTAAAGAGGTGCTGGGAGAAAACTGTAAAAAGTTTGAGTATTTTCCTATTTTAATAAAGCTTATTGACGCTAAGGATAATTTGTCCGTTCAGGTTCACCCCGATAATGAATATGCCATGAGGGTCGAGGGGGAGTATGGGAAGACGGAAATGTGGTATATTGTGGACTGCAACCCGGGAGCAGAGCTGCTTTACGGATTTAAACGCAATATTACTAAAGATGAGTTTGAAAGACGAATTAAGGATAACACTCTTTTAGAGGTATTAAATAATGTTCCTGTTCATAAGGGCGACGTGTTCTTTATAAAATCGGGGACTCTTCATGCAATAGGAAAGGGGATTCTTATTGCGGAAATTCAGCAGAATTCCAACATCACTTACCGTATTTACGATTACGGCAGAATGGGAGCAGACGGGATACCACGTCAGCGGCATATTAAAAAGGCTGTTGAGGTAACGGCTCTTACCCCTCCTCAATATCCGACAAGGGCGATGGGAGAGATTGAGCAAAGGGACGGATGTACGTTTCAACTGCTTTCAAAGTGCGAGTATTTCAGGGTGAATAAAGTATGTGTTGAGGAAAACTGCACTCTTGAAGCAGGAAAAGGTTCTTTTAACTCCGTTCTTGTGCTGGACGGACAGGGGGAAATCGACGGCGTGGAATTAAAGAAAGGGGAAAGCTGCTTTATCCCCGCAGGCTACGGCAAATATAACTTTATCGGCAAGGCGGAATTGATAGTTACTGACATCGAATGAGAATAGGAGTGAATTATGGCATATTCACTGGGCATCGACATCGGAGGAACTAACATTAAGGCGGGAGTGGTTGACGACGGCTGCAATATAATTGCTGTAAGCAAAATAAAAACCAATTCCGCACAGGGAAGCGATGAGGTATTAAAGAAAATTGCGGAAGCGGGGAAGGCTGCTGCAAAAGAAGCAAAAATACCTTTATCTGAAATTAAGTGGGTTGGTATGGGCTGTCCCGGCACATGCAATCCCGAAACAGGGTTAGTGGAATATTCAAATAATTTAAAGTGGGAAAATATTCCGTTGCAAAAAATCATATCGGAAGCCTTACATATCCCCGCATATATTGAAAATGACGCAAACGCCGCAGCATTGGGAGAATATTACACAGGTGCGGCTAAAGGAGCAAAAAGTGCAATTATAATAACCTTAGGCACAGGCTTGGGAGCGGGAATTATTATAGACGGAAAGCTATTCAGCGGCTCAAATTATGCAGGAGCGGAAATTGGGCATACCGTTTTAAACCCAAACGGCGATCAATGCACCTGCGGAAGGAAAGGCTGCTTTGAAACCTTTTGCTCTGCTACTGCACTTGTGAAACACACCAAGCGGGCTATCGAAGAGCATCCCGATTCGCTTTTGGCAGAGGCGGCAAAGAAGGAGGGCAGAGTAAGCGGCAGAACTGCGTTTAATGCTGCAAAATCAGGAGA
Organism: uncultured Clostridia bacterium; assembly: GCA_947427325.1. GTDB lineage: Bacteria > Bacillota > Clostridia > Oscillospirales > Ruminococcaceae > Ruminiclostridium_E. Next base: position 14,203 of record CANEHP010000015.1, read on the forward strand.
TAGGTATGGTCGGGAGGTCGTTGATAACTTTATAGATTATCTGGCTTGCGGACTGATCAACACCATAAATATTTTCCAGCCTGATATTTTATGTATAGGCGGCGGAGTAAGCAACGAGGGAGATAACCTGTTAATTCCGCTTAAAAAGCGTATCAAAAAAGAGATTTATTCTAAAAACAGCAGTCATAACACCGAAATCGTGCTTTGCAACTTGGGAAACAAGGCGGGTATTATCGGTGCGGCTTTATTGGGCAAGCAATATATTGCTCCCCCAATTAAATCTTGCCACAATACTTGATGCAAATAAAAAATCTCTGCGTCAAAAATGCTCGCAATATGGCATATAGACAGATTTGCAAAAATTCTGCGCTTATTGCTTCGTTAAACCGCCTTGCCGTATCGCATACAGCTGCGGCGGCTTTCCTTGCACCAAACTTGGCCTTTTCGCAATTTTGTCTACAATCCGATTAAGAAATAGTATTAAATATGACATACTGTTGTCATATTTAATGTGGTATATTAAAGAAAGGAATATTGAAAAAATGAGAAGTGATTTAATTAAAAAAGGAGTTGACAGAACTCCCCATAAAGCTTTGTTAAAGTCCTTAGGGCTTATTGACAGCGAGATGGACAAGCCTTTTATCGCAGTTGTTTGCGCAGCAAGCGACTATGTTCCGGGACACAGTCATCTGCACGAAATTTCGGCGTGTGTAAAGGACGGCATCAGAAATGCGGGAGGAATCCCTTTTGAATTTTTCACTATAGGTGTTTGCGACGGACTTGCTATGAATCACAAGGGCATGAGATACTCTTTGGCGTCAAGAGAGCTTATTGCCGACAGTATTGAGGTTATGCTTACCGCACATCCTTTGGACGGAGTTGTATTTATTCCCAACTGTGATAAGATAGTTCCGGGAATGATTATGGCTGCTGCGAGAATGAACCTGCCTTCGATATTTGTAAGCGGCGGTCCTATGAAGGCGGGCTGCGTACAGGGAAAAAGAGTAGGCTACAGCGAGATTTACGAAGCAATTGGACAATATTCCAACGGTGAAATTGATGAATCGGTTTTAAAGGATTATGAGAATAACGCCTGCCCTACCTGCGGCAGCTGTTCGGGTATGTACACCGCTAACTCTATGAACTGTCTTACCGAAGCTATCGGTTTGGCTTTGCCCTACAACGGCACAGAGCCTGCCGTTAATTCCGCAAGAAGAAGAATTGCCAAGGAGGCCGGAGAGAGAATTGTTGAGCTTTATAAGCAGGATATTAAAGCAAAGGACATTCTTACAAAGGATAATATGATAAATGCACTTGCCACGGATATGGCTATCGGTGCGTCTTCAAATACCGTTCTGCATCTTTTGGCTATAGCCCATGAGGCGGGTATTGACGTCTCCTTATCGGATATCGACTCGGTAAGCAGAAGAGTTCCCCAGCTTGCAAAGTTAAATCCTGCAAGTGATGTTTTCATAGAGGATCTTAATGCTGCGGGCGGTATACAAACCGTGTTAAAGGAGCTTGATAAAGCAGAGGCGATAAATACCGATGTTCTTACGGTAACGGGTACTCAGAAGGAACGGCTTGCCAAGGCAAAGGACGCTGACGGCATTGTCGTTCACAAGGCTGATTCTCCCATAAGAAAGGACGGAGGCATTGCCATACTCACGGGAAATCTCGCCGAAAACGGCGCGGTTGTCAAGCAGGGTGCCGTTAAGCCCGAAATGATGGATACCGTCTGTACCGCTAAGGTTTTTGACGGCGAGCAGTTTGCGGTCGATGCAATATTAAACGGAGATATTCAGCCGGGAGACGTTGTTGTAATCAGGTACGAAGGACCTAAGGGCGGTCCGGGAATGCCCGAGATGTTAGCGCCCACTGCGGCAATAGTGGGAAAGGGTCTTGACGGATCGGTAGCTTTGATTACCGACGGACGTTTCAGCGGAGCAAGCAGGGGCGCGGCAGTCGGTCATGTTTCTCCCGAAGCGGCGGAAGGCGGTTTGATAGCTTTTGTCGAAAACGGTGATAAAATTCATATTGATATTCCCGGCAGAAAAGTTGAATTGCTTGTAAGCGATGAAGAACTTGCAAAGCGCAGGGAGAAAGGCATTTTGCCTCCCAAAGAGTTAAGCGGATATTTAAAGCGTTATGCAAAGATGGTAACAAGCTCCAATACTGGAGCAGTATTTTCTGATTAAGCTTTACTGAAAGGATAAAAACCATGGCTAACGCAGATAATAAAAATCTACACGAGGGACACCGCCAAAGAGTTAAGGAACGGTTTTTAAAGCATGGAATTGACAGCTTTTCCGATATTCAATTTCTGGAAACATTATTATTTTATGCAGTTCCCAAAAAGGATACCAACGACACGGCTCACTTGCTTTTAAACACATTCGGCTCACTGAAAAAGGTCTTTGAAGCAAGTTATGAAGATTTAACCAAAGTAAAGGGTATCGGTGAAAATGCCGCCAGTTTGATTAAATTTTTCCAAATGGGTTCAAAAAGGTATTTGCAAATAGCTTATGCCGAATCTGTAGAAAACAAATACGATACTCCCCAAAAGCTTAAGGAGTATTGTAAACGGTTGTTCTTAAACGAAAAAAGAGAGATGATATACGCCATAGCTTTGGATTGCGATTTGGCAATTACTGCATACGAAGCGCTTAACACAGGCGATCCGGACAGTGTATATCTTTCTTACAGAAGAATTACGGAATTTATTTACAAAAGCAATACCAGCAGAATTGTGCTTACTCATAATCACCCCAACGGAGCTGAATTGGTATCAAGAAATGATGTGGAAACTACTCGAAATGTGGCGGAATTGCTGGATCAGCTTGCCGTTGAGTTTGTAGATCACATTGTAGTTGGCAAAAACGGGGAAGCCACAAGTATGAAGGAAGAGGACATCGCCGATGATGTATGGAGATTGTTCAGAGCATATCAATTTCAATAATTAAAAAAATATGGATCATTTTGAATTGCATTCGGCATATAAGCCGTTAGGAGATCAGCCGCAGGCAATAGAAGCGCTGGCAAACGGAGTATTATGCGGTGATAAGGAACAGGTGCTTAAAGGCGTTACAGGCTCGGGTAAAACCTTTACTATGGCCAATATTATAGAAAAGGTAAACCGTCCGACTTTGGTGCTTGCTCATAATAAAACCTTGGCTGCGCAGCTTTGCAGTGAGCTGAGGGAATTTTTTCCCAATAATGCTGTGGAATATTTTGTTTCATATTATGACTATTATCAGCCGGAAGCTTATATTCCCTCTACAGACGCCTATATCGAAAAGGACAGTGCCATAAATGACGATATAGACAGATTAAGGCACTCTGCCACCTTTGCCCTGGCAGAGCGCAGAGATGTTATAATCGTTTCCAGCGTTTCCTGCATATATTCATTGGGCAGCCCTGAGGATTATCGGGCTAATGTTATTTCATTGCGCAAGGGTATGGAAATCGGTCGGGATCAGCTGATAAAAAAATTAGTTGAAATCCAATATGAACGAAATGATGTTAATTTTGTCCGGAATAAGTTCAGAGTTAGGGGAGATGTAGTTGAAATCTTTCCTGCGGGAAACCCTGCCGAAACTGCATTGCGTGTGGAATTTTTCGGCGATGAGGTAGACAGAATTTCCGAAATTGAGGTAGTGACGGGAAAGTCGAGAAGAGAGCTTTTGCATGCGGCAATTTTTCCCGCAAGTCATTATATCGTTGACAGGGGAAGACTTGAATCGGCTCTTGATGAGATTAGAAGGGAAATGGAGGAAAGGGTAGAGTATTTCACCGAAAATCACAAGCTGATTGAGGCTCAAAGAATAGCCGAAAGAACCTCTTATGATCTTGAAATGCTAAGAGAAATAGGCACGTGCAAGGGTGTTGAAAACTATTCCCGCATTCTTTCGGGCAGACCAAAGGGCAGTACGCCGCTAACTCTTATCGATCATTTTCCGAAGGATTTTTTGCTGCTTGTTGACGAAAGCCATGTAACCATTCCGCAAATTAGGGGAATGTTCGGCGGAGATGCGGCAAGAAAGAAGAATTTGATAGATTACGGATTCAGACTTCCTTCGGCTTATGATAATCGCCCCATGAATTTTGATGAGTTTTACGGAAAAATCAATCAGGCGATTTATGTTTCCGCTACTCCCGGACCTTTTGAAAAAGAGCATGCAGTGAGAATATCCGAGCAGCTTATTCGTCCTACCGGACTGCTTGATCCCATTATTTCGGTAAGACCTGTTGAGGGACAAATTGAGGATCTGCTTTCCGAAATCAATATTCGCATTGAAAAAAATCAGCGTGTGCTTATTACCACTTTGACAAAGAAAATGGCAGAGGATCTGACTAAGTATTTTGAACGGCTGAATTTAAAGGTCAGATATATGCACCATGATGTTGATACAATCGAGAGAATGGAAATTATAAGGGATCTGCGTTTAGGTGAATTTGATGTTTTGGTGGGAATAAACCTGCTGCGTGAAGGTTTGGATCTTCCCGAGGTTTCTTTGGTGGCGATTTTGGATGCGGACAAAGAAGGTTTTTTAAGAAGTGAAACTTCTTTGGTGCAGACAATCGGTCGTGCTGCAAGAAATGCAGAGGGTATGGTAATAATGTATGCGGATCAGGTCACGGATTCTATGGAAGCCGCCATCACCGAAACCCGGCGACGCCGTGAAATCCAGACAAAGTACAATGAAGAGCACGGAATTACCCCAAAAACAATAGTTAAGGATGTCAGAGACGTTATTGACATCTCTGCCAAGTCCGATAAAGGAGATAAAAATAAAAAGAAGCTTTCCAAGGATGAGAGAAACAAGCTTATACAGCAGTATACCTCTCTTATGCGGGAGGCGGCAAAGGTGCTTGATTTTGAACAGGCAGCTTATTTTAGAGATAAAATCGCAGAATTAAAGGAAAAATAAAATGGCAGCTAATAAAATTGTTATTAAAGGAGCAAAAGAACACAATTTAAAAAATGTCAGTCTTGAATTGCCCCGTGATAAGCTTATTGTTATGACAGGACTTTCCGGTTCGGGAAAGTCCTCTTTGGCGTTTGACACTATATATGCAGATGGGCAGAGAAGGTATATTGAAAGCTTGTCCTCATATGCCCGTATGTTTTTGGGTCAAATGGAAAAGCCGAATGTGGAAAGCATAGAGGGACTTTCTCCCGCCATTTCCATAGACCAAAAAACCACCTCAAAAAATCCCCGTTCCACAGTGGGTACCGTTACCGAAATTTACGATTATTTAAGGCTGTTATATGCGCGAATCGGAGTTCCTCACTGTCCTGTATGCGGCAGGGAGATTAAGCAGCAGACTGTCGACCAAATTGTCGATAAGGTAATGGAGCTGGATAAGGGAACAAAGGTTCAAATAATGTCGCCTGTGGTGCGCGGGCGGAAGGGCGAATATGCAAAGGAGCTTGACAGCATAAGAAAACAGGGTTATGTTCGTGTGCGAATTGACGGAATAATGTACGACCTGTCCGAAACCATAAAGCTCGAAAAAAATAAGAAGCACAACATTGAAGTGGTTATTGACCGCCTTGTAATAAAGGACGAAATCAAATCCCGACTTACCGACAGTGTTGAGACAGCGGGAACATTATCGGGAGGAATTATATTTATTGATGTGGCGGGGCAGGAGGAACTGCATTTTTCTCAAAATTATGCCTGTCCCGAACACGGTGTAAGTATTGAGGATTTAAATCCCCGTATGTTCAGCTTTAACAATCCTTTTGGAGCTTGTAAAAGCTGTACCGGCTTAGGTTATCTTTTGGGTATTGACGAGGAACTGATTATTCCCAACAAAGATTTATCTATAAGGGAAAATGCCATAAAAGCAAGCGGCTGGACTTATTCGGACGGAAGTATGGCGCAGATGTATTTTAACGGCTTGGCAGAATTTTACAAGTTTTCCGTTGACGAGCCTATAAAGAATTTGCCGCGAAATGCGATAAACGTTATTCTGTATGGCACCAACGGAGAAAAAATTCCCGTTAAGCGTCCTTGGGAAGGCGGAAAAACTCATTTAACCGACTTTGAAGGAATCATTAACAATCTTGAAAGAAGATACCGTGAAACATCAAGCCAATATATGAAGGACGAAATATCCGATTATATGTCCGAATCCGAATGTCCCGAATGTCATGGTCAAAGACTGAAAAAGGAAGCCCTTTCCGTTACGGTAGCGGGTATAAATATACATCAGTTTTGCGAAATGAGCGTAACCTCCGCTCTTGAATTTGTGAATAAGATGCAGCTTTCCAAGCGTGATTTAATGATTGGCGATCAGATTTTAAAGGAAATAAAATCAAGATTGGGCTTTTTGCAGAGCGTTGGTTTAGACTATCTTAAGCTTTCCCGTGCTTCGGGCACATTATCCGGAGGAGAAAGTCAGCGTATACGCCTCGCAACGCAGATAGGAAGCTCTCTTGTGGGAGTTTTGTATATACTTGACGAGCCGAGTATCGGACTTCATCAAAGGGATAATGACAGACTGATTGCAACGCTTAAAAATTTAAGGGATTTGGGGAATACCGTAATTGTTGTAGAGCATGATGAGGATACCATGAGGGCTTCCGATTATCTTGTGGATATCGGTCCGGGAGCGGGTATTCACGGAGGCGAAGTGGTTGCGGCAGGAACTGTTGAAGATGTGATAAAATGTGAACGGTCTGTAACGGGTCAGTATCTTTCGGGGAAAAGGAAAATTGCAGTACCTGAAAACAGAAGAAAGCCGGACGGAAGATTTCTTACGGTATTCGGTGCGGCAGAAAATAATTTGAAAAATATCGAAGTGAAAATCCCTTTAGGGCTTTTTACTTGTGTAACAGGCGTTTCAGGCAGCGGCAAAAGCTCACTTGTAAACGAGGTCTTATATAAGTATTTAGCAGCCAAGCTAAACCGAGCTAAAATCAGAGCGGGTAAGTTTGACAGAATAGAGGGGGTTCAGCAGTTAGACAAGATAATCGCTATTGATCAATCTCCTATAGGAAGAACTCCTCGTTCAAATCCCGCCACCTATACAGGACTTTTTACGGATATAAGAGATTTGTATGCTTCCACCAATGAAGCTAAAATGAAGGGCTACACAAGCAGTCGGTTCAGCTTTAATATAAAGGGAGGAAGATGCGAGGCCTGCGAAGGCGACGGCATCATAAAAATAGAAATGCACTTTCTTCCGGATATCTATGTACCCTGCGAAGTATGCGGCGGTAAAAGATACAATCGTGAAACGCTTGAAGTAAAGTATAAGGGAAAGACAATTTATGACGTACTTGAAATGACTGTTGAAGAGGGACTTGAGTTTTTCTCAAGTATTCCAAAGCTTCAGAGAAAGCTTCAAACCTTGTATGATGTTGGTTTAGGGTATGTTAAAATAGGTCAGCCTGCCACTACTCTTTCGGGAGGAGAAGCGCAAAGAGTAAAGCTGGCAACAGAATTGTCAAAAAGATCCACAGGAAAAACAATATATATTTTGGACGAGCCTACCACAGGACTTCACACGGCTGACGTTGCGAAGCTTATAGATATTTTGCAGAAGTTAACGGACGGCGGCAACACGGTAGTCGTAATTGAGCATAATTTAGATGTTATTAAAACGGCTGACAACATTATCGATTTAGGTCCAGAGGGCGGCGATAACGGCGGATATATTATTGCCGAAGGCACTCCCGAGGAGATAAGCAAAAATAAGAAATCCTATACGGGAAAATATCTTAAGCCTTTACTGAAATAATCATATATTTTTAACAGGGACTGTAATATGTGGCTTTTATACTAAGGCTTGTTTGAAAACAGAGGGAATGTGGGATTTTCGACCCAAAATGGTTAGATTCAAGGAAAAAACGCAGTCAAACCGACGTTTGACGAGGCT
>CANEHP010000016.1 GCA_947427325.1 uncultured Clostridia bacterium
GCAAGATGATGGAAAATATGCAAGCAAGCGTGCGGCAAAGGCGTGAGCCGCTAATTGTGTGGTGTTGCCTTAAATACAGCTAATACGGCCGCTTTTTGAAAGGAGCTTGTTATGTCTTTTTTAAGTAGCTTGAATATTCCCATATCGGGAATGTCCGCTCAGCGCTTGAGAGCTGAAATAATTGAACAGAATGTTGCCAACGCCACTACCACAAGAACCTCCGACGGTACTCCCTATGTCCGTCAATTAACGGTTTTCAGTGAGGAAAAGGCTTACGATAATCTTGATATTAAGGGATTTATCAATAGAAAAACCAATACTCTTATGAAAGGCGAGTCCGCCTTTGGCAGCATTTTGGAGCTTACATTAAAGGAGAGAAACGCTTACACGGGCACGGGAGTTGTGGTTTCTTCAATAGAAAAAGATCCTACGCCTCTTACGCCGGTTTATGATCCCTCTCACCCCGATGCGGACGAAAACGGTTATTATTATCTGCCCAATGTTGATGTGGCGGAGGAGGAGCTGGACTTTGTGGCAGCCACAAACTCCTATAATGCCAATCTGACTATTTATAACAGCATGAAGAAAATGCTGCAAAAGGCGCTCACTATCGGTCAAAGCTGATAATGTCCGTAAATTTGCCGATATCTTGCCCATATTGAGATATTCGGTCAGGCTTTAGTTTTTAACGAAAGGAAGTTGCTAAATGTTTATTGTTCCTATTTCTTCTGCCATTTCGCCTTTGGAATCGGTAAGCAAGGTTTTTGACGGCAGGGAAGAAGGCGTTCGGAAGGAAGACGCCGACGCACCTTCGTTTTTAGATGTTTTTAAGGGTATATACAATAATGCGGTAGACGCCAATAGACAAAAGCAGGATGATATTATAAGTCTTTTGCTTGGCGAAGCGGATAACATCGAGGAGATCCAGGCGAATATCGCCAAGGCTCAGATAGCCACAGATCTGCTTGTTACCGTTAAAAATGCGGCGGTTGACACCTACAACGAAATCATAAAGATGAGCATATGACATTTTGACTTGCGCAGCTTTGTTTTGACTGCGACAGGATTTAATCGAAAACCCTAAGCTTTCCTCCTTTGGCGCAGTCTCATCAGGCGGCGGGTTTTCTTATCGATCTTTCGGCGGGGCATAATTTCGTGCCGAAAGACCCGGGGACTTACCCTGACTCGGGGGCTTACCCTTTGGGTTTTTTCATAAAATCGGGGCGTTGTGCCCTGCCGGATTTTTGAATTTTCGGAAATTGCCTGTTCCGCTTGCTGCGGGCAATTTTTCCTTTTAATTACATATTGTTTAATGTATTCGTTTGAAAATGTATTCGTTTGAAGCTGTATAAACGGGTGCATTAGGCTGAAATCGAGGTTACTTAATGGATAAGGCGAAAAATGTTTTTCTTAAGGCGGGGAATTTCATAAAAACCAAAGCATCCTCGCTTAGCAAAAAGGCAATAATCTGTATTCTTGCGGTGACAGCCGCAGTAATAGCTTCTATCGTGATTTTGTCGGTTATTTGGGGACAAACTCATTACACCGTTCTCTTTACGGGAGTTTCCTCCGAAGAAGCCGCCAAGATCCTTCAATATTCCACCGAAAGCTTAGGACTCAGCCCTTCCGATATAAAGTTAAACGCCAATAATGATATTATGGTAAATGACAAGAAGGTTGAGGAAGCTCGTGTGGCTCTCAGCATGGCAAATTACCCCAGCTCGGGCTATAACTATGATATATGGAAAAACGGCGTAACGCTGTTTTCTTCTCAAATGGAGATGCGGGAGCTTCAAAGGCAGCAGCTTCAAAGCAATCTTGCGGCAACTCTGAGATTTTTCACCAATGTGGACAGCGCCATAGTTAATCTCTACATACCCGAGGACGACAGCGTTGTTATCAGTACCGCCCAAAAGGAAAGCACGGCGGGGATCACCCTTAAGCTTAAGGATACCCTTACGGGTGCGCAGATAGACGGTATATACAATCTTGTGGCAAGATCCGTTCCCGGACTTAAAAGGACCAACATTACCATTACCGACCAGACAGGCGTGGAGCTTTACCCCGAAATGGGCAGCTCGTCTTCACAGGAGGAAGCGGAGAAGCTACAGCTGGAATATCAGAAGATGTCCTTCCAGCAGAAGATGAAGGAGCAGCTTGAACGGGATATAAAAACCACCATGGCCAATCTATATGATGATATCAATGTTTCCGTGGGTCTGATTTTGAACTTCGACAAGGAAGTGGGAGAGGTTATTGAATATTGGGGTCCCAATACCGATGAAAACGGCAATATGATGGGCATAATCAGCGACGAAACCTTTAAAAACGCCTTTGGAGGAATCGCCAAGGACGGCGGCGTTATAGGAACGTTTATAAATTCCGACATAAGCCCCGATTACCCCACTCTTAGCGTTGAAGAGGGAGATCAGGTTTATTCCGAAACTCAAAGAGTAATTAACTACAAGGTAAACGAAAAAAGAAGGCAGATAGAAAAGAACAGCGCAAAGATAGATCATCTTTCGGCTGCGGTTGTGGTAAAGAGCAACAATACCTTTACCACCGAGGAGGAAAATTCCTGGAGGAAGACCATTGCAGACGCAATAGGAACGGATATGGAATTTGTATCCATAAAAACATCGCCGTTTATAGAAACCACTCAGCCCTCTATCGGCGGAGATTCCTTCGGAATTACCAGCATAAGCGGCGAAAGCATGGCTTTGCTTGCAATAATAATTGTTTTGGGCATTATCCTTATTGTTCTGCTTATTCTTGCCCTTAACGCTCCGGGTTCGAGAAAGAAACGGCATATGGCTAATGCCAGCAAGGGCGCACCCGCTGTGGCAGGAGCAGGAGCGGGCGCAGACGAGCTTAAATTTGAAGGATCGGAAAGCGAGATGGTTCAAGTGCCCGAAAGCACGGAATTTGAAATTGCAAGTCTTACCGAGGAAACTGCCGAAACAAGAGAAGAAGCGCTTAAAAGAGAGATTCAGGACTTTTCAAGGAACAATCCCGAAATTGTGGCGCAGCTTATCAGAACATGGATAAGAGGAGAGGAATAAATTTCTCGGCTTGAAATTAATTTTAAGTTAACTTGAAAATAATTTGAAAATAACTTGAAATCAGTCCGAAAAAACCTGCTTTGACAGTATCTGCATTTGCGTGGGACTTTTGAGCGAATTTTGCTGTCGATAAGGCGAAGCCTCATGGAAATATTCAATGTGTTTCGGGGATTTTCGGTGCGGTAATCGGCAAAATCTGCCGAAAATCCCTATGCAATACCCTGCGCAGACAGATTCCAAATATATTCGGAGTAATAACACGGAAATAAAAAGCGTAATAATAAAGCGAAGGAGTGGTTTACTTTGGCAGAAACCGAAATTACCTCCATACAGAGAGCGGCTATGGTGCTTTCCTCCATCGGAGCTGAAAACGCTTCGGAGGTGTATAAGCATTTTAATGACGATGAGATAGAAAAGCTTACCATTGAAGTGGCGAAAATGGACTATTGGCCCTCCGAAGTGGTAAGCGGCGTGCTTAACGATTTTTATGAGCTTTGTCTTACACAGAAGGTTATTTCCGAGGGCGGCGTGGAGTATGCTCGGGAAATTCTTCAAAAGGCTTTCGGTGAAGAGAGAGCCAACAATTTATTTGAAAGAATCACCAAGCAGCTTAAAAGCAAGGCATTTGCATTTATACGCAAGGCGGACTATAAAAACCTTTTGGCGGTAGTTCAGAATGAGCATCCTCAGACAATAGCCTTAATTCTCTCCTATTGCCGCAGCGATCAGGCTTCCGCTATTCTTTCGGAGCTGCCCAAGGATACCCGCATTGATGTTGTTGAAAGAATCGCAAAGATGGAAAGCGCCAGCCCCGAGTTTACCAAATCCATTGAGGAAACCCTTGAGCGCAAGTTTGCGATGCTTGTTACCACGGGAGATATGGAAATCGGCGGTATAAACTACATAGCCGACGTAATGAACAAGGTTGACCGTTCTACCGAAAAGTTTATTTTTGACGAGCTGGCTATGAGAGATCCCAAGCTTGCCGAAGAAATCCGTCAGAAGATGTTCGTATTTGACGATATTATCAATCTGGACGCCATGTCTATTCAGGCGTTTATCAACGAGGTGGACGCAAAGGATCTGGCTGTGGCTATCAAGGGAAGCACCGCCGAGGTTGCAGAGGTTATTTATGCCAATATGTCTACCCGTAAGCGTGAAGCTACTCAAACTGACGTTGAGTATCTGCATAATGTGCGTATGCGTGATGTTGAAGAAGCTCAGCAGCGCATTGTGGCAGTTATCAGACGATTGGAGGCAGACGGAGTTATCACTATTTCCAAGGACAGCAACGACGAGATTATCGCTTAGAACTTGTTCTCATAGAAATCGGCATGCATCTTTTCGGCAAATTTTGCCGATGACTGCGTCAAAATTCCTTGAAATACACGAGTATTCCTGCGGAATTTTTCCTTGTCCTCCACAAAATTTGCTCAAAAATCTGCGCACCATTCCTATGAGAACAAGTTCTTAATGAACGCTGCGTAAGTCGAAAAAGAATTTTAAAAATGAAAATTCGCTTTAAGGCAACACCGCACAACTATTGTGGTGCGATTGGGCAGTCGGATTTTTCATCGGATCGTATAAATCCGACGTAGGCAGGCTGTCGCCTTTCAAGGAGGATTTGTGCAGGCTGACGGAAAATATGCAGGCAAGCGCGGGGCAAAGCCCGAAGGGCGGTGGTTATGCGGTGCTGCCTTAATTTTTATGATTTTTGTGATACTTGCAGCAGTTGGATTATTCGTGCAAAGGTTTTGATGTGTTTAAAAATCAATCGGTCAAAAAAAGCGGTATTTTTTTCCTATATCTTATATAATCTTATATAATTTCTTATATAATCTTATATAATTAAAGTACAGTGATAATTTTGACAGGCTTAAAATGCCTGTAAAGTGTTTGGAAAAGGTGAAAACTGTTATGTTTGAAGTGATAAAAGGCAGCAGCCCCGCTAATACAATAATTATCGAAGGCGATGTAAAAATAGCTACCTCCTCTCCCAAAAAGGCGGAAGAAGAAAGCTCTGTCGAGGAAGCGGCAACCGAAAATAAAGAGGAAGAAAAAAACGGCGGTCTTATAACCATGACTCAGGAGGAGTTAGACAGCCTGCGTGCGCAGTACCGTATGGACGGAGAGCAGTATGCCGAAGAAATGCGTCTTAAAACGGGAATGGAACTGGCACGGGCAAAGGCTGAGGCTGATAAAATAATTGGGGATGCGGAAAATAAGGCTCAGGAGATTCTTGCCATGACGGAGGAAAGGGTTAAGGCTGCGGAGGAGAACGGCAGAAAGCAGGGCTATGACAGCGCTTATAAGGACGGCTACGGAAAGGGTACGGAGGACGGATATACACAGGGCTTAAACCAATGCCGCACTGCCCTCAGAGACTTGCAGAATTTGTGTAAAAATATAGATAAGGAAAAAAATGAGCTTATGGCGGAAAACCGCCGTGCAATATTCGATTTATCAATGGGGATAGCCCAAAAGATAACCATGACGGTTTTGGGTCAAAAGGATAAAAGCGTTCTTCAGCGAATGATTACCAATGCCGCAAAGGAATTTCGCAAGGCAAAGCGGGTCAAGGTAACCGTTTCAAAATTGGATTTAAGCGATGATGTTGAAACCGATTTAAATGTTTTTGAAAAGTGTTTTTCTCCTACTACAGAGGTAGAGTTTGAGGTGCTGGAGGACGGCGAAAAGGGAACGCTTCAAATTGAAACCGATACCGAAATTCTTGATGCGGGCGTTTCCACTCAGTTAAAGATGATAGAAGAGTTAGGCAGCGGGAAATATCGTGATAAGGAGTCTTCAAAATCCGCTGAGGACAGCGAGACTAAGCAGGAAGGGAAAAGCGAAGGAAAAAAAGAGACAAATAACGATAAGTCGTTCATCGGGGAAGACGAGGACGCTGAATAAACAGGGACATCAAGGCAACGCCGTTTTCGGTTTTGTCTTTTTGTTTCTTTTGAAGAAAGTGCCGGAGCTTGTTTTCATAGCTTGTTCTCACAGCTTGCTTTCATAGCTTGTTCTCGCAGAATGAGCGCAGGGGAGTTTCGGGCATAGTTTTCGGAGAAAATGTAAATTTTCAAATCTGACGGCAAAGCCCACATCTCAACTGTCAACTATTAACTGTCAACTGTCAGCTTAAAAAAGGACTTCATCGATCCGGCGGCTTTAAAAGGGATCGGTATTAAGCATAAATACCCGAAAAGGATATGACAAAAAGCATTAAAATGAGGAAATAAAATGGATTTAAAAGGATTTGCAGAGGAACTGAAGAATTACGAGCCTCGCAGGACTATGGGCAAGATAGAAAAAATCATCGGTATGACAGTGGAAGCAAGCGGTCCGCAGTGCAACATCGGCGATGTTTGCCGTGTTTACAAAAAGGGCTGTCCCGACGACTATTTGCTGGCGGAGGCTGTGGGATTTCAGGAGGATAAGGTTCTCTTAATGCCCTATACCGATATTGAGGGCGTGGGTCCCGGCAGTATTGTGGAGAATACGGGCAAAAAGCTTATGGTGCGCACGGGCAATGCCTTAATCGGAAGAATTGTGGACGCTGTGGGAAATCCGCTTGACGATGGAGGCGAGATACACTACACGGGGGAAATGTCTATATCGGGAATACCCGTCAATCCATTAAACCGCCCTAAGATAGCAGAACCGCTGGAGCTTGGCGTTAAAGCCATCGACGGTATATGTACCCTTGGAAAGGGACAGAGAATAGGTATTTTTGCAGGCTCGGGCGTAGGAAAAAGCACCCTTATGGGTATGATTGCCAAAAAGGTTAAGGCGGATCTTAATGTTATTGCGTTAGTGGGAGAGCGTGGAAGAGAGGTTCGTGAGTTTATAGAAAACGATTTGGGCGAAGAGGGTATGAAGCGATCGGTAGTAGTGGTGGCAACCGGCGATCAGCCCGCCATGATGAGAAGCAAATGCCCTATGACCGCCACGGCTATTGCGGAATATTTTATGCAGCAGGGCAAGGATGTGCTGCTTATGATGGACAACCTTACCCGTTTCGCCATGGCAAGGCGGGACGTTGGACTTTCTATCGGCGAACCGCCTATAATGCGGGGCTACACAAGCTCCATTTACAGTGATTTGCCCAAGCTGCTGGAGAGAGCGGGCTGTTTTGAGGGCGGCAGCATTACGGGAATTTATGCGGTTTTGGTTGAAGGGGACGATACCAACGAGCCTATTTCCGATACGGTAAGAGGTATTATTGACGGACATATTGTGCTGTCAAGAAAGATAGCGGCGCAAAACCATTACCCTGCCATTGACATTCTGCCCAGTATAAGCCGCTTGATGAGCATTATATGCGATAAGGAGCATAAGGACGCAGCAGGAAAGCTCAGAAATCTGCTGGCACTGTATACATCCAACGAGGATCTGATAAACATAGGCGCTTACAAGCACGGCACTAATCCCAAGCTTGACGAGGCCATTGCCAAGATTGACAAAATAAACGGATTTTTGATGCAGGGCGTTGACGAATCCTACTCTCTTGACGAAACTATTGCGCTTTTGAAGGAAGCCGTGCAGTAGCAGGTGAAAAATCGCACAGCTTTTCCGACAGAGGGTAGATTTCGGCACAACTGTCCTGACAGCAGGCGCATTTCGGCACAACTGCCTTGACAGCGAGTGCATTTCGGCACAACTGCCTTGACAGCACGAATTTCAAAAAGCGTCGGAATTTTCAAGGAAAATTCCGACCGGTTCGCAAAATAAAAAGGAGCGGAGCAAGGCGGAGCGGATTTTTATTTTGCGAATTTTGAAATTCTTTTAAAATAATGCAAGGCAGAGCGGATTTTTATTTTGCGAATTTTGAAATTCTTTTAAAATAATGCAAGGCGGAGTGGATTTTTATTTTGCGAATTTTGAAATTCCTTTTTAAATCAATAAATTACCGCCGGGTTTTTTGAGAGAACAATAAATCAGCATCAATTCAGGAGGTTTTATGGGGCTTTTTAACAATAAGAACAAAAAAGATAAAAAGCCGGCTGCGCCTGTGGAGGACGAGGCAAATATGTCGGGCTGGAATGCGATTACCGCCGAGTTTGAGAGAATTTACCCAAATCAGACTGAACCCAAGCACTTCGGCACGCTTATTCCTTGGAGACTGGGCGGACCAAACCCTTTGGACGGTATAAGCTTTTATGACGGCGGCGATTTTTGGCACTGCGTTACCTTCGGCTTGTCCGAGCTGTATGAAAAAGAATCCGAGGATAAGGAGTACAGCGGCTACGGTATGGAATTTACCTTTAAGCTGAAAAAGAGCTGTTACAGCATTGAAGATGAGGAAAACGAGCTGAAAACCATTTTCGGCAATTTGGATAATTTGGCAAAGCTTACCTTTGAAAACGACGAATTGTTTTTGCCCGACGAATATGTTTATACGGGACAAACCACGGGCATTGACCGTAATCAGAGGTCTAAGCTTACAGGCTTTATTACAGCTGCCGACCCTTTGGCGAATACCCTTGACACGCCCAACGGAAGGGTTGAGTTTGTGGAGTTTATCGGAGTTACCGACAGTGAGCTTAAGGCGATTATAGATAAAAAAATAAGCGTTAAGGAATTACGGGAAAAATTGGGAACAGATGTTACCGATTATATGAGAGACTCTGTTATTTAAGGCAGCACCGCACACAAAGACGTGCGTCAATTCCTATTTGAACAGTTTCTTAGCGTAAGGAAGCCTGCCGCAGCTGTATGCGATACAGCAAGGCGGACTGACGAAGCAATAAATGCGGGATTTTTGCATAGTTGTAAGAATCAGTATTATTCCTGCTGCAAAGGGTCGTGAGGATCGGGGCGTTTTTTTCATTTCTTTTTCATTTCATTTTGTTTTAAGCGGAGGTACGATGCTTGAAGAAGTTTAAATTTACACTTGACAGAATTAAACAGTACCGTATCCAAATTGAGGAAATGGAGAAAAACGATCTTTCTGCGCTAAGGGCTGAGCTTGCGGAGCTGGAGGAGCAGGCGGAGAAAATAAAAAGCTCGATTATCGCCAAATCCGACGAGCTTAGACGGCTGTACCGAAAGGGCGCGTATCCTAACGAGATTTCGGTGGCCAACCGCTTTTTGACATATAAAAAGCAGACGCTGGAAATGAAGCTTGGCGAAATTGAGGAAAAAAACAAGGAGATAGAAAAAAAGCTCCAAGATGTAATTGAGGCGACTCAAGAGGTAAAGAAGATGGAAAAGCTTGAGGAGCATCAGCTGGAGGAGTATAGAAAGGCGGAGCAGAAGGAAAATGAGCATTTTATCGAGGAATTTTTCGGCGCAAAGCCCAATGCGGAAGCATAAGCTTTTATTCACAAAAAAGCCTTATATATTGATAAGTTTTTTGTGATATATTACAAATTTTTTATTGCCTGCCATTTTATGGAATTTGCTGCGGCAGCGGCCGAACACCTTTTCTGCCCATGGGCGGGAACGAAACGGAATCCGGCGTCCTTTAATGTAAACGCCCCGTAAAAAGCCGCAATAAAAAATTTGTCAAAGATCATAATTTTTTATATTCATTTTGTTGACTTTTCAGACTAATCTGTGTATAATTATAAGGAGTAAAAATGTTCTTTTGGTTCTTTTGATTGATAAGGGGTAAAACCCTTTTCAATATAAATTAAATTGTCAAAGACATTTGCGTATTTTCTCAGCGGGTACAATATTATATACGGGCAGCTTCGGCTTTTTGCAGCACATAGTATTGAGACCTTGCTTTTCTGTTGTCTGCAACAGATTTAAACCTCTCGGATAACTGTTCAACTATAGTGTAAAACCCAAAATGAAAATTTTCGCTTGTGTTTTCGGCAATTACATTAAAGCTTAAGGAGGCTTTATACGACTCTTTAAGCCATACTTGAAAGGAGGTGAAAAAATGGCACAGACGAAAACAAATTTGATTTCCACTGTCAAAACGGGCGAATTTCCCGTTAAAGCAGCCAAGCTCATAGGCAGAGGTCCGAAAATTCCGGAGGCGGAAAAGCTTTTTTCCGAAAAGCTGAAGGAGATAACCTTTGAGCGGATCGACCTGTCCGACGAGAATTACGATCCCGGAAGAAAAGGTCTTAATCCCGTTAAGCCCAAGCTGGAAAAACAAGGCGGCGCTGACAGAATCCCCGATTCTTCCGATAATGCGGTTAGTAAAAAAGCCGCTGACGATCCTTCTCGGTCCGCAATTCAAACAGTCGGTGCAGGCTCTGACGGCAATAATACATACGGCGGCGCTTTTGTACGGCAAAGCAAGCAGGATTTCGGCGGCGCTCAAAATGCCGAAATGCAGAATGGCGTTGAAAATATACCCGCTGAAGGCAGCGAGGTTATTTCTGATGTTAATAATCAGTCGCTGCTGTTGCAGATGCAGGGAGTTTTTATTCCTCAGATTGATGTTAACGCCGAAATTAACGCCGAAATTGAAACCGAGGATATGGGAGACGAGGTCTTGGGTGAAGCAGATAATGTTATTCCCGCTCCCGCTGTGGATACCGATTATGCGGATAAGCGGAATACCTATTTAATTCCTCAAATCGATAAGGACGCCCATGTTGGCGCAGAAGCTTTGTCAAAGGACTTAAAGGCGGAGGCCGACAGCGAAAATCTTCCTTTGCAAAGAGGCGACGGCTATGGCAGCCCTAAGGCGGATGAGCCGAAATCGGCGGAAACTCAAGAATCTAAAGAATTTCAAGATAAGCTTACCGCACGGCAGGTAAAAAGCGATAAACCTTATCAGGGCAAGCTTTACAAGGGTACTTTGGAAGAATTGCTAAAGCAGGGCGAGATATCCTTAAGGGATATTATTACCTTTACCGTTACAGATAAAGGAATATTTATCGGCAGCGAGGGAGGCAGCGTTGAGGACGCGGCAAATCTTGCAGACGGCGATCTTTTCCGAAAGCTTTATGACGTATTAAGCAAAAGGCTTGAAAATCAAGACGAACCCATTGCCCGCGAACAACTGGGACAGCTGCTTTTATCTGCGATTCGGAAGGCCGTTTCCGATATGCGTGATCCTGTGAAAAAGGAAGAGGAATATCAGTTAAAGCTGATGAAATTCCTTATGAAGTTTATCGAAAAGATAAACGGCAGGGACGACGATAAGAAAACCGCTTTGGAGGATCACGGGGAGGAAAGCAAGGAAGGCTTGCTGCTTCAGCTCATCGACAATTTAATTGAGGCTTCTCGGGAAAATTCCGAAGAGGATAAAAAGGAATATACCGCTGCGATTTATATTTGCGGTACTGAAATCGGACTGTGGACCGACGGCGGCGACGACGGCAGTCAGACAAACACAGCCGAGCCTGCAAGGGCCGAACAGGTCGGTTATGATTTTGAAAACCCCGTTAACGGAAGCTATTCGGACATAAGCAAAACGCAGGTATATGAAGCTCAAAACGTTTTTGCGGGCGGCATGGCCGCTGCGGACGCAGCAAGAGAAGAAGAAGCCGATTATGCTGACGCTTCCTTTTACATGGAATCTCAAAAGGGTGCGGCTGTAAGCGAATTGGGAGCAGGAAAGACCGTTGCTGACGCAGATAACGGCGTAAAGGCGCAGAAGGCGGAAAAAATTACGGCGGAAAATATTTCCGATGTTAATTCCGAAGCTTCGGATTATAATGTTCAAGTCGTGTATCAAGCTTCCCAAAACGGCGGCGAAGCCAGCCAAAACGGTGCGGAAAAAGGCAAAAATTCCCCGGCTTCCGTCAATCGTCACTTTAATCGCAGGGTGATAGGCGCTTCCGATGAAATGGAAGAGCTTAAAAGGCTTTTTGGCGTTAAAAACCGTGACGATGAAAAGCTTAAGGAAATGAACGAGCTTAAATCCGAAGAAGAAAGCTCCGAGGACGGCGAAAATACCGAAAAGACTACCGCTCGGGGAGAACAAGGTCCGTTTATCGGCGATGAGGAAACCAAAGCGGATTTTGATAAGAGCATTATCGAAGCCGTCACCGTTGAAGCTTTAAAGGCGGACAATGCTGCTGTGGCAAAGTCATATACCCCTGACGAGCGCGGCGCAAAGCAGATTATGACGCAGATTATCTCCGAAATGCTTAACAGCTTGTCACAAAACAGGGGCACAGGCAAAACGGTCACCACTCTTACAATGACGTTAAATCCCGAGTCCTTGGGTAAAATTACCATGAAGGTATCGGAGGAAGCAGGTAAAATCAGTCTTTTGGTAACCGCCCACAGCAGGGAAACGGCGGAAATCCTTTCTCAGAGAATGGACGCAATGCAGCAGGCTGCAAAGGACAACGGCACTCAGCTTGAAAAATACCAGGTGGTTTACGGTCCGGAAGAGGACGGCAATGCGGGTCAGCAAAACTATGACGGAAGCAGCAAGAATCCTTATGTAAGACAGGATATGGAAGACGAGCAAAACAGCGGCGGCGACAGTCGGTTTGCAAATTTGCTAAAACAGGCGGTTTAATTTTTATTTAAGCGTCAGGGCTTATAAATAAGCCTTATTTAAGGCGGAAAGGAGAGAAAATGTCATCACTTAATTTAAATCCCACCACCAGCCCTTCGGAAACTCTCAGCAAATATGCGGAATACTTTCAGGATTCAAACTCAAACAGTATGATTTCCATTGAAACCTTTTATAAGCTGCTTATGGCTGAAATGACAAACCAGGATCCGTTGGAGCCTACATCCAATACCGAGTTCGTTTCACAGCTTGCCAGCTTTGCCGCATTGCAGACCAACACGGACAGCCTTTATTACAACACTATTGCCTATGCCACAAGCTTAGCGGGCAAGACGGTTACGGTTGCCACTCAAGGCGCATCGAAGGATGATTTGGATATTGTAACAGGCGTTGTTACCGGGGTAGATATCAGCGATGAAAAGGATATCGAGGTTTATATCAACGGCGAAAGGTACAAGCTCAAAAATGTAATGAATGTTGTAGGCGCTGCCTCAAACATTGCAGGCACATCAATGGGCTCGGACGGCGCTTATGCGGTTAGCCTTATCGGTAAAAGCGTTACCGTCAACTCCCTTACCGAAAGCGGCAGCAGCGTTTTGGATATGGGCGTTGTGGACAGTGTGGAGATTAAGAACGGCGAGTACAGGGTAGTTGTAAACGGTTATTCCTACGGCTTAAACGATGTTATCAAGGTTACGAATCCCACCCCGGAATCGGGAGAGACCGATGATGCACCCGAAAAAACCGAAACCTCTGTCATGGAAGAAGAGGGAAACAAATAAAACAATTTTCATAACTTTGCGAAACGGAGGCGAGAGTTATGCTGCTTAACGAGTTTCTGAAAGCCAGAAATCAAAGCGTCGTAAGTCAGCCTGTTGAAACCTCTGCTATTCCCCAAAGCAATAACAGCGAAGCAAGGGTAAACGAACGGGGAAACTCTTTCGCAGACGAGTTAAAGACTCTTATAGCAGGTAAAAGCGCAGTACAGTTCAGCAACCACGCAATCAAACGGCTTGAAAGCAGAGAGATAGACGTGAGGGAAAACGACACTCTCGAAAGACTTAACAGGGGCGTTGAATTGGCGTCGCAAAAGGGCTGCGGACAGTCGCTTATACTTATTGACAACACAGCTTATATTGTGAGCGTGGAAAACAATAAGGTAATTACCACGGTATCACAGGCAGATTTAAAGGAAAATGTATTTACAAATATTGACTCCACCGTTATTGTATGATATTGGACCGAAAGGAAATATCGTTTCCCTGAACGATTGAAGGGAAGCAAGGGGCTAAATTCCGCAGAGCGCCCGATATGCTCTCTGCGGGAAAAGCTCCGAAAACGGCGGGTCCGTACAGAAAGGACTATAAAGCTATGATGAAATCACTTTACTCCGGTGTGGCAGGTCTTAAGGTTCACAACCAGAGAATGGACGTTATCGGTAATAATATTTCCAATGTAAACACTACGGCATACAAGGCCAGCACGGTAACCTTTAAGGATGTTTTCTATCAGAACAAGAGCGAAGCTACCACAGGCAATATTGTAAAGGGCGGCAGAAACGCCAATCAAATCGGTTACGGTGCAAATTTGGGCGCCATTGAGCAGGTAATGACGCAATCGGGTCTTACATACTCCGATATTCCCACAGACTGCGCTATACAGGGTGAAGGCTTTTTCCGTGTTATGGATAAGGTAGGCAACATTTACTATACCAGAAACGGTTCTTTCCATATAGATAACTACGGCAACCTCTGCGATCCCAACGGAAACATTGTTTTGGGCGTAAGCGGAGATCCCACGGGCGTTGAAGCTTCCAGCAACAGAATCAACCTTTATGTTCCTCCCGTAGAGGATAAGGCGGCAAGCGTAAGCAAGACCTTTAAGTTTGACGGAGACGCTTACAATTACACGATCTCCAACAGACTTATCGGACCTGAGGGCAATATTTCTCTCACAATTTTGGATCTTGAC
This sequence comes from uncultured Clostridia bacterium, assembly GCA_947427325.1. GTDB lineage: Bacteria > Bacillota > Clostridia > Oscillospirales > Ruminococcaceae > Ruminiclostridium_E. Next base: position 14,473 of record CANEHP010000016.1, read on the forward strand.
GACGGCGAAACTCCTTTTGCCGTTCAGAACGGCTCAAGCCTTACCGTTCATATGAACCTGTCGGCAGATTATAAGAATGTAACAGAGTTCCAGCAGGCGCTTGACGACGCTATTGCCAAAGGAGACGTTGATTTGGGCAGAGGCTTTGGCTTGGACTTTGACTTTGAATCCCTTCCTTGGGATACAGTTCCCGTTAAAGCGGAATACACAGTTTCAATTGGAGCGGGAAAAGATTTGATTTTTGTAGCAGGCGAGGAAGGCGTTGTCGGAAACAACTTTACGGTTGCTCTTAATACTTCCGCTACCGCAACCGATGTTTCGGCAATATGGAACGGCAATGCTTTGGAGGTTACCATTCCCGAAAACGCAGCGGTAACAACCGCTCAGATTGAAAATGCCATTGAAAATGCAGCAGGCGGCGACGCAGTTAAGAGAATGACCGTTATGGGCAGCAATATAGACGCTGCCGACGCAACGGCAGGTCTCAGTGTAACAGGCAATCGTACCGAAGAGGGTGTAGACGGCGTACTTCAGCTGCCAAAGCATGCAAAGAACACATTAGAGCTTGGCAAACTCAAGGACGCCGACGGCACGGAAAAGGCTCATACAATTATAACCTTTGAGGCAGATCAGGGCGGCGACAGACCGAACGGATACGAAATCAACGTAAAGATCAACAGCAAGATTACCGAACCCATTGCCAAGTGGAGCGAGGGAGTTCTTACCATTTCCCTTCCCGAATTACCGGACGGCGCATCATTGGACGTTGATAAATTACAGAAGATATTGGACGACGCCGCAGGAAACAATCAAAGCAAGCGTATAAGAATATCTGTTAAGAATATAAATCCGGCCTATACAGAAGCTGCTTACGACCCCGACGATCCGACTACCGCACCATATTTCGACGGTACTGCAATAACCTCAACCGATACCTCTTTCATAGGTGATAAAATTTTCAGAACCGCACTTACAGGCGGCGTAAACGGTTTCTTCAAGGATTTTGCGGACGCAATGGATACGGTTAAGCTGGCAGACGGACGTTATGCCGCAGAGCAGACAACCAAGAACCTAAAGCAGATTTACATTGACGACGACGGCGTTATTTACGGTGTTCACGCAGTTCACGGCACTATTGCAATGGGCCGAATTGATTTAGCCATATTCGAGAACCCCATGGGTCTTGATCAGGTGGGTACTTCCTATTGGCAGCCTTCCTTAAGCTCGGGCGATCCCGAAGTCAAGTCGCCTAACGACCTTGGTACAGGCTCTATCGTTTCAAATGCTTTGGAAATGTCCAATGCCGACTTGTCACAGGAAATCTCCGATATGATTATTACACAGAGAGGATTCCAGGCTAACTCCCGTGTTATCACGGTTACCGATACAATGCTTGAAGAGCTTGTTAATCTGAAGAGATAATCCGGGTAAACGGAAATAGAGCTAAAAGATTTGTTCGGGGCTTGTTTACGGCTTGTTCACATTATATAGCTTTATGAAATTATACTGATTTTTTCGGTATTTGGCGCACCCTCTCCCGCAGTGGTGCGGGAGAGCGGAGGATGCCAAAAAGGTGAAGTACAAAAAGTTAATTGCAAGAGAAGTTATACAAAGAGTAATAAACATGAATGAGAATTTGAACGAGAATTTAAACGAGAATTTAAACGAGAATTAAAACGAGAATTTAAACGAGAACTTGAACGAGAAAATTAAGGAGCAATGCTTTTTGCATTGATTGATTTATGATTTATCTGACAAAATTAGGCGGAAAGAAGTTTATGCTTAATGAGGATAATATAGAAACGGTTACTCAAAGTCCCGATACCATTGTGGTTTTAAACAACGGTCACAGCTATATTGTTCAGGAATCCATGGACGAAATAATGGAAAGCATTATCGCCTTTAACCGCAGCAGCAGAAGAAGCTTGAACAGAAGAAACGGCGATTATAATTCTGAATAATCCGCAAAAACTTGCGTAAACATACAGGCAGTAAACTACGCTGCCAAAAAAGTAAACGGAGGGCTTATTTTGAATATTACAATTATAATAGGCTGGGTTTTGGCTTTTGGCTTAACAGTCTTTGGAATTATGAACGGTGGAGATTTCAGCAACTTTATAGACCCTGCCAGTATTGCAATTACCGTGGGCGGTACTTTCGGCGGACTTATCGCCAGCTTCCCGCTTTCTACATTAAAAGCTATCCCCAAGTTGTTTAAAATCGCATTTATTCCTCCCAAATACGATCCTCAGAAATACATAGACGAAATTTGCGAATATGCGAGAATTGCAAGAAGCCAGGGTATTCTTACCCTTGAGGACAGCGCTAACAAGGCAAAAGATCCTTTTATGAAAAAAAGCCTGCTTTTGTTGGTTGACGCCAACGACACGGAAAAAATCCGTGAAATGTTAGAGGAAGCAATAAGCTTTACCGACGACCGTCATGCGGCAAACAGAGCGTTTTTTGAAAAGGGCGTTGCGCTTGCGCCTGCCTTCGGTATGTTGGGTACGCTGGTTGGACTTGTAAATATGCTGGCGAAAATGGCGGAAAATCCCGACGACTTGGGTTCTGCCATGGCGACGGCGTTAATTACCACCTTCTACGGCTCGCTTTTGGCGAATGTTATTTTTGCGCCTCTTGACAGCGCTTTAAAAACAGCCAACGACAATGAGATACTTTGTATGCAGATCATTTGCCAAGGCTCAATGGCGATAGCTTCGGGCTTTAACCCCGCCCTGATAAGAGAAAAGCTTGAGTTTATGATTGCCGACAAGGATATTAAAGGCAAGGAAGCGCCTTCGGAGGGCTAAGCCATCCATACCGCCGAGTCAGCAAGATTTTTTGACAAGCAATATATAATAATGTAGTTTTTTCCATTTGCAAATTATTCAGAAATATGTTATACTTAAAGGAAGGAGGCAAACATTATGGCTAAGAAAAAGGAACGCAGCAAAATAGATCCCAATGCCTGGATGAATACATACTCGGACATGGTTACGCTGCTGATGTGCTTTTTCGTAATGCTTTATGCGGCTTCCACACCCGACGAGGTAAAATGGCAGTATATTTTTCAGAATTTTACTTCCTCGGGTAAATACATAAATCCCTTTGTATGGGACAAAGATCCCAACAGAACCGACAACCCCGATGATAATAACGGTAACAGCTTGGAAAAACCCGGCGACGCCGAAGACCCCGATCAGAATATCACAAACAGCGATACGCCCTCCAACTTTAACGATTTGGCGGGCTGGGCGTCCGCAACGGTGGATTCGAGCGAGTTTGCAGATGAAATATCCGTTGAAGTAAGCTCCAGCGGTTCAATTACCATAAGATTTAAGGACGGAGTTTTATTTAAACCCAACAGCGCCGAGCTTACCGCTCAGGGAAGAAAAGCTATCGGTATGTTTTTGCCCGGAATCAAGGCGGTAAGGGATTATATTGCTCAAATGGTTGTTGCGGGTCATACCGCAAAGGCTTTGAGCCAGGTAAACGACTGGGATTTGTCCGCAGCTCGAGCCTCTTCGGTTATACAATACATAGAATGGCAGAGAACGGTTGAACAAAAGGTTATCAAGCTTGAGGCCTTCGGTCCCAACAAGCCTCTTGCCGACAATGACACGGAGGAGGGCAGAAGCCAGAACCGCCGCGTCGAGATTACTCTTACAAGAAACAACAACAATACAATAAGCAACGCTACAATGCAGGATATCTTGAAATACGATCACGGCGTTATCCTGTCAGGTCCGGGCAATAACGGCACCGACGTGAAGGATCAAATCTCCCAGATCATAGACGATATCGAGCATAAGTACAACACCGTTGTAGACGACGACGGAAACGTTCTCGGCAATGAAAGCGGTCCTACAATTTCGAGTGAAATTACGGGTATTCCCGATGATCTGATTCATGATGTTGACGAAAACGGAAATATTATAACCGACAATTCGGGTTCGGAGGGGAACTCGTAGTCTGCCGCAAAAAATCAGGCGGAAAAAGTTTTTCGGCGTTTAAAAAAAGGCAGCAGATAAAAGCGCAAGGGTTAAGGATAACTTTTGTTTTATAAAGATTACCGAGGATTAAGACAAACTAAGGCCACACACAAAGACGATAGGCGGTCATTGTGCGGTGCTGCCCCAAATTAAAGATAAAAACGAACACGAAAGGAGCGATATGATTTGGCGGATACGCTCACACAGGAACAAATAGACGCCTTACTTAATCAAGCTCTTTCGGGAGAAGTTATTCAAACTGCCAGTGATGATACGAAGGATCAAGTTAAGGAATATGACTTTCGTTCTCCCAAAAAGTTTACCAAGGAAAAAATACGCAGTCTCGAAACCATATTTGAAGGATATGCCAGACTGCTGTCATCTTACCTTACGGGTCTGCTTAGGCTGTACTGTAAGGTGAGCTTGATTTCCATCGAGGAACAGAGGTACTTTGAGTATAACAACGCACTTCCGGATTATGTAATTATGGGATTGGTTGATCTTGGCATCAATTCACAGAATGTAGAGGAATTTACCACCATAATCCAGCTTTCCAACTCCCTTACCTTTACCATGATAGACAGATTGTTGGGCGGAAGAGGCGTAGCGGCAGAGTTAGACAGAGATTTTACCGAGCTTGAAACAAGCGTGATGAAAAAAGTGGCGCAGGATATGGCGAATATGATGGAAGAGCCTTGGAGCAACTACTTGGCGCTTCACCCATCTCTTGTGGGTCTTGAAACCAACTCAAGAGTTATTTCCACTGTAGGCTATGACGATACGATGATAATTATCGCCTTGGAGGTTACGGTAAACGACGAAAACAAGTCTATCCTTTCAATTTGTATGCCGGCGATAAATCTTGATGAAATAATGATGAATTATGTCACCAAGAACCAAAAGACGGTAAGAAAGAACTATGATCCCAAGAGGGAAAACGAACGGCGAGAATCAATAATGTCCGCACTGAATCAGTCGTCGCTGACGATTACGGCAGTTTTAAGCGAAACCCAACTTCAAATGTCCGATGTCCTGCATTTACAGGTAAATGACATTATCCCATTAGATAAAAATATAAGCAGTAATGTTGTGCTGCGAATAGGCGATAAGGACTGGTTTGACGGAAAGCCGGGAATTTATAACAATAAAAAAGCTGTTAAAATCGAAAATGTTTACAGAATTGAGGTTTAGTTGATGGAAAATATTGAATTCTCAGATATCCAAAAGGACGCCATTGGCGAAATACTGAATATAAGCATGGGCAGCGCCGCAACGGCGGTTTCCGAGCTTTTAAGCGCAAAGGTTTGGATCACTACTCCGAGAGTAGAGGTAAAAACCGCCCAGGAGATGAATTATCAAAGATTAGAACCGGCAGTATGCGTTAAAATTCAGTATATAAAGGGTTTAAGCGGCACCAATATGATGGTGTGGAAGCAGGACGACGTTCAGCTTATCCTGAACCAGCTGATGGGTCAGCCGTTGGTGGTATCTCCCGATTTTGAGTTTGACGAGCTTAACATAAGCGCGGTTTCCGAGGTTATGAATCAGATGATGGGCGCAAGCGCCACCGCTCTTTCAAACTTCCTCGGTTTTACGGTGGATATCTCGACTCCAAAGCCCGTTATAATGGACGAGGTGATGACAAATATTGACGTCTCCGAATTTGAACCCGATGATACGGTTGTATCCGTAACCTTTGACCTTACCATAGACGGAGTTATTAAATCGGAATTTGCGTCGGTTATGAGTGCCGATCTGGCAAAAACCATTGCGGATAAAATGTTGGGCACGGGACTTGAAGAAGAGCAGCCTGAGCAAGAGACAGCTCCCGCACCCGCACCCGCTCCTGCGGCTTCAACGCCCGCTCCCGCTCCCATACCCGCTCCCGCTCCTGCGGCTTCAACGCCCGCTTCCGCTCCCATGCCGGCAGCGGAGGGAATGCAGATGCCGGCACAGCAAGGCGGGGAACAGGGTTATCCCTATCCTTATCCGCCGCAGCCCTACCCATATCCATATCCCGCACCACAGCCGAGCTACGGTTATGCGGCGCCTGCGCCGGTTAATATACAAAATGCTCAATTCCAGAACTTCGGAGAACCACCGGTACAGCTTACAGGCGAGCAGAGGGATAACCTTAATCTCCTTATGGATGTGCCCTTGCAGATTTCCGTTGAAATAGGCAGCGCAAGACGCAAGGTAAAGGATATTTTGGAATTTGCACAAGGCTCTATTATTGAGCTTGAGCGTCAGGCAGGCGCACCTGTGGATATTGTGGTTAACG
>CANEHP010000017.1 GCA_947427325.1 uncultured Clostridia bacterium
CTCGTTCGCATTCTCGTTCGCATTCTCGTTCGCATTCTCGTTCGCATTCTCGTTCGCATTCTCGTTCACATTCTCGTTCACATTCTCGCTCGCAAAAGATTTCACATAAATTTCACAAAAAATTCATAAAAGCTTCAAAAAAAGCTTTAAGTTATTCCTTTGCACTGCCGATATTATTTATGAGAAATTTATAAGAATAAAAGGCTTTGATAAAGCGGAGCATAATAATACCGAAGAATAAAAAAGATAAAAGGCAAAAGCCGATGAAAGCCTATGGCTGTGTGAATAAAAAGCAAACCGAACCTTTCGGCTGCTTTGCAGTCGGAAACAGAAAGGGTTGATATTATGGAGATAAAGAATTTAAGAGCTAACGCTATCCGTTCCTACGAAAAGTTAGCCGCCGCCGCGCCCGCCAAAAAGGATACGGAAAAGGCTCAGGTGAAATCCAACACGGATAAGGTGGATTTTGATTTTTCAAGCGCTTTGGCAGCAGCAAAGGCAAATGTTGCATCCTCTGCCGACGCCGACGCCAACACTAAGCGCATTGCCGAGCTTCAGGCTCAATATGAGGGCGAATACTGTCCTGTTTCTTCCGAAAGCATTGCAAACGCCGTTTTGGGAATTTAAAGTGAAGATTACGGGATATTTGAGGAATCTATAAGCTTTTTGGGAGGAATTTAACAGGATATGATAACCGAAAGAACCGCCGATTTTTTAATTGCCTTTCTTGACAAATATAACCGCCACTTTGAGGATTTGGCTGACTTTTTGGAGAAAAAGCAAAACAAAATCTTGCTTGACGATTTAAAGTGGCTTGAAGAAGCTCTTGTAGAGGAGCAAAGCCTTATTATGCAAGGCAATTCGCTTGAAGAAAGGCGCTTGGAGCTGTTTGAAAAGGCGGGGCTTAAGGGTAAAAAGTTTTCGGAGCTTCCCGAGTATTTCCCGAAGGGCTACGAAGGAACGCTGCGGCTTCATCATGAACGCCTGAATAAATCCGTTGCAAGAATCAAAAAGCTTACCGACACCGCTGCGGACATTGTGGAAAGAAAGCTTAAGGTTCAGGCAAAGCTGCTTGGGGTAAGTGATTTTACCGGTATCGGGGCATATTCCGAAGACGCTCGGATCATAAAGGGCAAGGGCGGCGACAACGATATTATAGGCAGCGTGTGATTTGTCAAAGCGGCAAATACCGTCAAATGCCGAATCTTTAAAAATATTACCGAAAATATATAAATCTTGTTTTTAGAATATTAGGAGGATTATATGCGTTCAACATTTTTAGGATTTGAGGTTTCAAAACGCACCATACAGATTGCGCAAAAGAGTTTGGATATAACCAACAACAACCTGTCCAACGCCAACACTGCGGGTTATACGAGACAGCGTGTTGATTTGAACTCCACTTATCTTTATAAGGCAAGCAGATTTACCTCCCCCATAGCCATGCTTTCCATGGCGGGACAGGGCGTTAGCGCCTTTGGCGTGTCGCAGCTGCGTGATCCTTATGTCGATAAGAGATACAGGGAGTTTACCGCTTATACGGCGGAAAACGATGTAAGGCACTCTATTCTGTCGGAAACCGAGAAAATCCTTTCCGACGCAGACGGAAACGGACTGGTTGCCAATCTTGACGAACTGAAATCCGCTTTGGCAAAATACGCAGCAGATTCTTCCTATAACAAGGAGCTGGCAAGCGTTGTAAGAAACGAGGCGTTTTCCGTATGTCAGACACTTCATTCTTATGCTACCGATCTTGAGAATTTAAGACAGGAAAATATTATAGAGCTTAACAACTCCATTTCCGAGGTTAATGACCTTATAGACAGAATTGTTACATATAATAAAGCCATTACGGGGGAATACAATATTACCGCCGCAGATAAGATCTACAAAAATGAATCCGTTATCGGTTCTTACGGACCCAACGAGCTTATAGACGCAAGAAACGAGCTTATAGACGAGCTTTCCTGCTATGCGAACATTAAGGTTTATGACAATGACGACGGCTCGGTAAAAATAATTATGGGCACAGGCGACGAGCTTAGCCCCCACGGCGTTGAGATTGTAAACGGCGCTTCCTATGAGCATCTTGTATTAAAAAACTTTAAGAGCAGCTCGGTATCTCAAACCTTTGACGATTATGACGCAGCTATGGTGGTATTCACCAACGGCGTTGACGCTAATAAAATGATTACTACCGGCGATATCAGATCAAGACTTGATATGATAAACGGAAACGGCTCTTATGCCTCTTCACATCAAAACACCGAATACGGAATCCGTTATTATCAGTCCACCATAAACGAATTTGCAAAGGCGTTTGCGGAGCAGATGAATAAGCTCAACAGTATGTTCGAGCCTTACGGCGGAGACAGCCGCGCAATGTTCGCAAGCAATAACGACTATGATCAGCATGGCAACCGTTTGGTTGATAAAGACGGAAAACCGGTGGAAAGAGAAGAAATAAACGCATGGAATATCAATATTTCTCAAGAGTGGCTTAACGACGCCACTATGATAGGTCAGGTTTACACACCCGATGAAAAAAATCCCGACGATCCGGATAACGGGGTTTGGAACGGTGAATGGAAATTAAGCCTTGACGGCAACAATGTCAATACCATTTATTTGGGACTTGACGAGGAAATTAACGTAGGCAGAGTGGGAGAATTTAAAGGCTCTGTTTACGATTACCTTTTGTTTGTGGACAACAGATTGGGAGAAAGCATTAACTATTACGGGGAACAGTACGATTTAAACTCCAAAAACGCCAACGCCATTTTAGACACAAGGCAGTCTATTTCGGGCGTTTCAAAGGAGGAAGAGGGCGTCAATATGCTGAACTATCAGAAATGGTTTAACGCAAGCTCCCGTATGCTCACCACTCTTGACGAACTGTTGGACAGATTGTTAAATAATACCGGCGTTGTAGGCAGATAATCGAAAAAATAACGGACGCTGCCGCCATTAAACAGGTAAATGACAGGCAAAACTTAACATAAGAAAGGGTTTTAATTATGAGAATAGCAAGCCAAACCGTTACACGCAACTATCTTAACCGCTTGGAAAAAACATATTCCGACAAATATAACTCCGAAAAGAAAATAGCAGGCCACCGTCAGTATGACGAGGCAAGCGAAATGCCCGCACAAGCGGCTACCGCTATGAGAGTAAGAAAGGCTATAGCTAACCTTAATACATATCAGGAGAATCTGAAAACGGCAGATACTATTTATTCCTCCGCCGAAAGCTCCGTTACCGCTATTTCCGAAATTATTCAGCTTACCTATGAAAAGTGTATCGAGGCGGCTAACGGCACAAGCTCCGACGTACATACCCACACACCCGATCAGCTGGAAATGATTGCGACCAATATTGAAGCTTTTGCCGATGAAATTTCCCGTTTGATGAACCTTACCGTTGCGGACAGAAGAATTTTCGGCGGCATTAACAACGACCAAAAGGCGTTCTCCATCGAAAACGGCAGAGTTATTTACAACGGCGTTGACGTGGACGCCTACAACGATCCCAAAATGTTCCCCAACAGCGGTGTTTCCTACTGCGATATCGGGCTTGGCATGACTTTGGATAAAAACGGAAGAGTCGATGAACAGTCTGCCCTTCCTCTTACCTTTAACGGCTGTGATGTAATAGGCTGCGGAAAACAGGCTAAGGCATACAATATCGATTTGAACTCTATCGAGGACGGCACAGCCTACAGCTTTGAGCTTTCGGTAGGAGATCAGAAATACGCCGTTAACTTTACAGGCGGCGCAACTCCCATTGACAGCAGAAACGCCATTAACGACGCTATTAAAGCGGCTGTCGGAAATGATAAAATTACCGTTATGGAGCATGGCTTGTTTACCAACGGCATTACGGAAGAAAATTTTTCCGTTACCGATACAAGCAAAGGATCAAAGCTTAAAATAGAGGACAAAAGCAACGCTTATTCCAATAATATTATTCAGAGCATTCTTGACGCTGCGAAGATGGTAAGAGAAGGAAAAGGCGAGGAAATTGCAAAGTATGCGGACCATGTTTACGATTTGCAGACAAAGGTTTCCCTTACCCTTGCAAGGATAGGCAACCAAAGCAAGTTTATTGAGTTTAACCAAACAAGAGTTACCAACAACCAGGAAACTATGTTTCAGCGTCAAAACGATTTGGAAGGCTTGGTAGACGGAAATCTTGCCGCAGAAATCACCAACAGAGAGATGTTTGACTCCATTTATACAGCAACTCTTCAAATGGGCGCTTCATCAATTCCCCAATCCATATTTGATTTTATTTAATGAATATTTGACATAATGCCGGCTGAAACAAGGCGGTTAAACCGATGCAAATAAAAAACAAAAAAGGAGGTGCTTTATATGATAAGCAGCAACCTACTCGATTACACCATTCAAGATATTATTATGAATACTTCGATAAAGCATCCTCGTATGGTGAACCCCGGCACGGAGCAGACCTTTATCCGTCAGGATACGGATTTAGGCGGGTTGGAGGTTCACACGACAGACGGTATTATAGAGGTAGACACCACAGCGGCAAGAGAAAGCATGGGGTTAGGACAGCTTACCAACGGTGAAGTGATCAAACGCTATGCAGAGCTTGGTCAAAAGCATCGGGAGGAGTTTACAAAGCAAACTGTCAAGGACGGCAGACAGCTGTCAATGAAAAGAGCCACTAAGCTCCAGTTAACCAACCGGCATTTCTTTGAAAGCAAGCTGCCAGATCCTGTGGGAACGGCATTTTATCCCTCCGTCCCCGCTGAATTAAACGCAAAACCGGGTACAACGGATATTTCCCATCATCCTACGGAAGTTAATATAGATTGGGCAAATACCGATATTGTTCCCTATTATCTTGACAGGGGAACGGTTACCTTTGATATTGTACAAAAGGCGTATGTTCATTTTCAGTATTTAGGTGAACCTAATTTCTTCCCCGATCCGAATTTTCAGTCATGGGCATAATTTTTTCGGCTGACGGGTAAAACGAAACGCCGATCGTGCCGAAATAATATACGGGAAATAAAAAAGAAAAAAGAAACGGAAAAGTATTGTTATGATAGTTGAAACAAGAGATTTCGGAAAGACAGAGGTCAAGGACGAGGATATTCTCAGCTTTCCCGACGGCGTTTATGCCTTTGACGAAGCTAAGCACTTTGCGCTTATCGCACCAAAGGAAAACGAATACCCCATGTGGCTGCAATGCACCGACTGCTTAAAGCCCTGTTTTATTGTATTTGATCCCAAGCTTTTTTGCAGCGATTACGAAATAACCTTAAACGAGGGAGAAAAAACTCTGCTTAAGATAAACGACAGCACAGCGCTTCAGGTACTTTGTATCGCCAACGTTCCGGAGGATTTCCGGGATACAACCGTCAATATGAAATCTCCTATCGTTATCAACATGGAAAACAAGTTGGGTATGCAGGTAATTCTTCCCCATAACTACCCATACCGACAGCCAATTTACAAGAAATCGGAACAGGAGGCTTAAAGATGTTAGTCGTTACAAGAAAAGTAGATGAAAGCCTCATAATTGCCGATAATATTGAAATTACCGTTTTGGATGTTTCAAGGGATAAGGTCAAAATCGGAGTGTCCGCTCCGAAGGATATAAAAATTATAAGAAACGAGCTTATAGATACACAGAATGTAAACAAGGATTCCGCAGCATCAAAGGAATTGCCCAAGAAAACCTTGGAAGCGCTGCTGAATTACAACAAGGAGGATTAAGCATCATGGCTAATGCAACCAGCGCACTGAGAATGAGCGGTATGAACTCGGGACTTGACACCGAGGCTATTGTAAACGCTCTTACAGCTACCACAAAGAATAAAATCAACAAAAACGAAAGAAAGGTTTTAAAGCTTCAGGCACAGCAGGAGGCTTACCGTTCCATTATTGCCGCAATGACAAAATTCCAGACCAAGTATTGCAGTATGTCCAATATTAAAACCTGTCTTAAATCCGGCTCTTTGTTTGACAGCTATAAAAGCACCCTCAGCAACTCGGCGGGAACTAACGTAAACGGCGTTACGGTATCCAGCAGCACGGGAGCTACTCCCGCAACCTATAATGTTAAGGTGGGAACGGTGGCTACACAGTCCGTTCTCAAATCCTCCACCGCAGAGGGCAAGCCCGTTGATATATCCGAATGCACCGATGCGGACAAGGATTATCTGATGACCGTTTCCGTCGGCGGAAAGAAAAAGAATATCACAATTAAGGGCGGCGATGAAGCTGCCGTACGAAACAATATCAATACTGCCCTGAAGGATGCGTTCGGCATAACCAACAACGGCGAAAACAAGGTTTATATCAGCAATGACAATAAATTTGTTTCCGTTGACAAGCAGAGCGTTACCGCCAGCAGACCTACAGTTTACTCCACCGACAGAGATGTGACGGGAATAGATGTAAACAATATGCAGACGGGTACTAACAGCTTTACCATAACCGTAGGCGACACCACTAAAACCGTTAGCTTTTCGAGCATTTCCGCTGATTATTTTAATGAGATATTTGAGGACGGCTACAGCGACGGCGCTCATATTAAAGCAGACGCCGATCCCAAAAAGGTGGCTTTGTTTAAGCAGATTGCCGAAAATCAGCGTCAGGGCGATGTTTACGACGCATATAATCAGTACGAGGAAGATAATCTTAAGGATAACGCAGCCGCACAGGAACAGTTTGCCATAGATTATATGCAGTACGAGCATGATAAGGCTTACAGGGACGCCGAAAAGGCTCAGCGCGATCTTGCCAAAGAAAAGATTATTTCCGACGGCCTTGAAAACATAAAGGAAAACATTACCTTTGACAAGGACGGAAACGTTACCGTTAATTCCTCCGAGCTTTCCGCAAAGGAACAGCAGGCTTATGACAATGTGCGTCAAGGCTATCAGGACGCCCTTGCCGCAGGAGATATTTCAAGCAATCCCAAGCACTTTGACTATATGTCCTTTGAAACCTATTACAAAAAACATATGGAGTCGGAATATAAGTCTTTGATAGGCGAGGACGACGTAGACGCTTTTTGGGCTTCCGATGAGGGCAAGTATAATCAGGAGCAGCTGGAACAGAGATATGAAGCAATAGAAAAGTCCTATGAAAGCAAAAAGGATGCATTTATTAAGTCAAAGCAGGCTGTAGCTTACGAGGCTCGTTTTAAGGAGGCTAAGCAGGCCGCTTACGACGCTGCGGTAGCGGCGGGAGATATTTCCGATCAGGAGGATCACAAATATTACTGCTCCTTTGAAGATTTTAAGTTCAGCAAGAGCGAATTTGAAAGCGGAGAGGATTATCAGTCATATTACAATGATTATCTTACCGACGCCGACAATATAAAGCACAGCTATGACGGTATAGATTATATTACCGACTTCAAGAATATCTCCCAGTCCGGCAAGACGGAGTATTACGACAAAAAGCTGTACACAGGAGCTGACGAGGAGAGCTATTTAAACAGCTATGACGCCGCACAGGCAGTAAGAGATTTCAATACCGCAAATATTCAGAATAACTTAGGCGCAGTTACCTTTAAGGATGAATTTACAAATATCAAGGCAACCGTAAATGCCGACGGCACGATTTCCATTTCGGGCAAGGCTACATATGAAGTTGACGACGGGGCAGGAAACAAGACAACTCCTCCCAAAAGCTTCGCTATTACACAGGGCGACAAAAACGCAAACGACTTCGGTTTCGACGCAACCTCCACCCATTCCTCGGCAGGTGGCGTTTCAAACCAGATCGCCACATCTCAGACTCTTGATTCTCTGGGACTTACCGCAGACGAAAACGGAAATTACAATTTTAAAATAAACGGCGTTTCTTTCTCCTTTAAAAGCGATGCAACCATTAAGGAAATGATGAACCAGGTCAACGCTTCCACGGCAGGCGTTAAAATGTCCTACACCACCATTACAAATCATTTTGCCATAACTGCCAACGAATACGGAAGAGGAACCGAAATTACCTTTGAGGACGGCGGCGAGGGTCTTTTGGGCGCACTGGGATTCGATGAAAACGCAACCTTTACCGAGGGTCAGAACACAACCATCGAAATCAACGGAGAATTTATTGAAACTACCTCCAACTCCTATACCGTTGACGGTACGACCTTTACCTTCAGCGCTGCGGCAGAGGGCACGGAGTTTACCAACGAGGTTAAAAGAGACTACTCTCCCGCTATTGACGCTATCAAGAGCTTTGTTGAGGATTACAACAAGCTTATCGACGATGTTTACGGCTATGTAGACGACGAGCCCAACAAGGATTATTACTTCCTTACCGAGGACGACAAGGACGAAATGGATCTGTCCGAGTCTCAGGAGGAAAAATGGGAAAAGCTGGCTAAGAAGGGTATTCTGTACCGTGATTCCACCTTGCAGAGCATAATGTCATCTTTAAGAACGGCGCTTTATTCGTCCGTTGACGCTGCGGACGGAACAAAGGTAGGTCTTTACAGATTGGGTATTACTACCACATCGAATTTGTCGGATCACGGAAAGCTGCAATTCAGCCCGACTATGACAGACGCCGAATTTGAAAGCACCTTTGCTCAATATGCAGATGAATTTGCAAAGCTCTTTAACGATTCCAAGGACGGTATTGCATATCAGTTCGATAATATTCTGAACGGTGCGGTTAAAACCTCCGGCGCAGAAGCGGACAGAGGCGTGCTGGTTCAGAAAGCGGGTGTTTCCGGTACTGCCTCCGCTACCACTAACTCCATTTACAATCAGATCAGGAATCTGAAAAATATGATCGATACCTTAAAGGATCGCTATGAGCAGCAGCAGGAACGCTACTGGAGCATTTATTCCAATATGGAAACAATGTTGGGCAGCATAAACGGTCAATCCTCTTATATCCAGCAGCTTATGGGCAGTATGTAATACAATAACCGCCGGTGAAACCCGTTTAGGCGGGTTTCATTTCGGTATATGAGATTGAAGATTGAAAGGAAGAGCATATGAATCCTTATGCGGCTTATAAGAAGCAGTCTGTTACAACCATGACTCCCATTGAGATTGTGGTGAAGCTTTACAGCGAAACCGAGCGGGAGCTTAATCGCGCTGTTATGTTTATAGATCAAAAGGACTACGAAAGCACCAATAAGGCGTTGACAAAATCAGGAGACTTGATCAATGCGCTGCGCTCCGTTTTGGACGTGAAGCTGCCTATCGGAAAAAACTTAGACGCACTTTATTCTTTTTTTGAAAAACAGATAGTTACCGCCAATATGAAGAAGGACAGGGAGATCGTACAGTCTCTGCTCCCAATGATAGGAGAGCTTAAGGACGCCTTTACACAGGTGGCGGGTATGTCCAAGGAAGATATTGCGGCGCAGGAGCTGCACGCACAGAAAAATCAGTAACTTTTAGGATAACAATATGTGTTGGCGGACAATAGCGTATTGTTGTTTTAGTTGAAACCCCAAGGATGCTTACGCTTCGGCTTTTCTCATAAACTCAAGGTGTTGCCCCTCGTTAAATATACGAATTGAATGAAATGCAGTCAACAAATAATGCGATATCTGAAGCATGGGAGTTATGCTGTCGAAATGAAAAGTAATCAAATTGAAAAAGGAAAAGCCTTACTTCTATTTGGAGTAATTGTGGCATCGATAGGTGATGTATGTTGGTACATTGGCTTATTCCTTGGTCTTGTCGGTTTAATCATGGTCTTATTGTCTAAAGGGGTATAATTGGGGGCAGTTCTTATACTATTTCTTAATCGGAATGCAGGCAAATTTGCAAAAGGGCTGTATTTAGTGTTTTGAAATGAACGGAGGATTCACTATGACCGAGGAAAATATAAAGCAGCTTATCGAAGGCTTTGAAAAAATCGAAGAGCTTTTAAAGCAGTATATAGAGATAACCAATATTATTATGGGAACGGAAAGCGAGGATATTGCCTTAATTTCGGGAAGGGTTCAGGAGAGAGAGCAGATAATCGGTCAAATAGACTTTGTTAAAAAACAATGCACGGCCTTGATAGATTCAGGCGAACCCGAAGAGGCGGTGCAGATAAGAGAAATGCTTACAGGCTCAAATATAAATCAGCATATTTCGGCAGATTTTATTGAATTGAGAAACGCAATAGTCAGCCTGCGCTCGGCACAAAATCAAGCGGCGGAAAAGGACAAGGCGCTTCAGGCTCAGTTTAATTCAAGAGCCGGTGAGGCAAAGGAGGAGCTTGTAAAGCTTAAGGATGATAAAAGAAAGCTCGACTACTACACCTCCGCCAACTCTGCGCCCAGCGGCGTGGGCGGTTCTCTTGACAGCAGCTTCTGATTTGAAGGAGGTCGGCTATGATAAATATACTTGCAGTTGAAAACGATCAGCAAACCGCCTCAATGATATACAGTGCGCTGTCCCAAAGGGAAAAATACCACCTGGCTGTTGTGGAGTCGGGCTATACGGCTTTGGAAGCGATCGCTCAAAAGCAGTTCAACATAATTATAATCGACAGAGATCTTTCCTATATGAACGGCGCAAAAACCGCTGAGAAAATCAGAGAAAGGTTAGGAGATGAAAACCCGCCCTTTGTTATAACCGCACCTTTTTTTACCCATGACGATGTGGAGGAATTTCTGCCCTTTGGCGTGTTCGATTTTTGGGAAAGACCCGTAAGCATACAAAGAATAAGGCTAACTGTTGATATGATAGCCAAGAGCTGGAGAAGCAAAAGAGATAACCTTGTAAATTACAGGGAATTTCTGGACAGAAACGGAAAAGATACCGAAAGAATATAGCTTTGTACATAGTACGGGAACAAAATTCAAGGTAATATGTACCGTTTCAGCCGAAAATCCTTAATTTCCTGTCCTTGAGGCGAGCGAAGGACATTGTCCCATCGGGACGGTCAAGCGGTGCTTTCGGCAAGAAAGAGATTTGCTGCCGAAATATATAGTTGTCCCGTTGAATTTTTTATAAAATTAAAGGCATAAGGCTTGATTAACAGCCTTATGCCTTTTTATGCCGACAACTGTCAACTTTCAACGGTCAACTTTTTTACAGCCCCTTAGAGGCAGTATTAAAAGGAGTTAGAAAGGGATCAAAAAGGGATCAAAAAGGGATCAAAAAGGGATCAAAAAGGGATCGGATAGAACTCAAAAAGTTAATAAGCCACTTCGTCCCCCTCGCACAGCCCCTCTAAAATAACGGTATACCCGTTTACGGTATCTCCCACGGTTACGGGAGTCTGTATGCGCTGACCGTCCTTGTAAAGATAAACATAGCTGGAGTCCTTAACGGTAACCGCATTTCGGGGAAGAGCCAATACATTGCAGTATTTCTTTGTAACGACGTTCACGGTAGCCCAACCTGCTTGTACGGCATTGGGTGTTTCCTCTAAAAGCTCCGCCAAAACCTCCGGTTCAAATCCTATAATAATATTTCTGCTGCCGTCCGCCGATGTAGGTCCTTTATCCTTGTCAAAAAGAGTATTTTGAACCATGTAATTCCCGGACGCCAACCCCAAGTGATCTTTTGAATAGGAGAAACTTATGTTATTTGAAGAATTTCCCGAGTATCCTTCGGAAAAAAGGCTTAGACCTTCGGCAGATTGTTCTGCCGTCATATGGGCGCTGTATTTTAACGGACGGTTATAGCATCTGTTGTCAGGCGTACTTAAAACCGTCCCTTCGTGTGCGTTTCCCGTAAGGGTAACAGTTACCTTTTTACCCAATTTAAAAGGGGTGAGCCTATCCTTTTCCGGAGAATATTCTATATAAACAAAAATGTCGTCTACAGGGGCAACAGAGCAGATATAATCTCCCTTTGACATTTCCATGCCAACGTTAAGATATGCGGAGTCGGTAACAATACAGTCATAGGGAGCATAGATAATATAACGGTCCCTGCGGTACTCCACCTCGTCTAAAAGAGCCTTTTGATATTCATATTCCAGTCTTGCGGAATCCGTTCCCTGCTGCCGATATGTTTCCAGGGCAGTCTCGGTATAGATGCTTTGCTTTTTGTACTCGTAGTCAAGCTCCGAGCTGTCAAAAGCGGCTATAATCTCTCCCTCCTTAAAAGACCGATAGGCGGAGGCATTATTTGTAATAAGATTTCCCTTTACAGCAACCGTTAAAGCGTCTGCTGTGGCGTATCCTATTGATGCGGCAATCTTGGCGCTTTCCTCTAAGTTCATCACCGAAACCGCCGTCTTATTCACTTTTTGGGTGGGTTCATAAATCGGAAGCTGAATTTCCTTGTCGACCCTGTCCTGCAAGGAGCAGGCGGAAAGGGAAAGAATCAGCAAGCCCGCAGTTAAAGCTTTAAAAGTATGTTTCATAACCAAATCTCCAAAACTGTAATAATCCAAATACTTATGCTCATAGAAATTTATACTAATTCTTGATTGAAAGTAGACAAAAGATTTGCGAGGATGATTTTTGCAAGACAAGGCGGAGGACGCCGCAAGGCTGACGCCTTGCAAGGACGACAACGCAGTATTGCGAAAATCAGACCGCAAAGATTGTCTACTTTCAGTCAAGAATTAGTATTAGAAGCTGTTCCGGCAGAAATCGGCGCAGCGCCTTTTCCTTAATCAAAAATCTTATTCATGACAAGACCCGTAGTAAGCTTGGGATAAAAATAAGTGGATTTTTGGGGCATTTTGCCCCCTGCCGCCGCCACGTCTCTTATTTCGCTTACCCTGGTGGGGTTAAGCAAAAAGCAGCAGTTCGCCCTTTTTCCGTCAACAGCCGCAATGGCTTCGTCATCGCTTCTTGTGTATGTAAGATTTATCTGATTTGCCATATTTTCTTTGTCAATGCCGAAAATCCTTTCCAGCACAAGGGAATGGAGCACGCTTACATCAAGCTGTCTTAAAGCCTTGCAGCTCTCGGGGAGCGTCTTATCCATAATCTCGGGATTCTTAAGAACCATCAGGGTATAGTTATTATCCCCCGTGAACATTACAAACGCTTTTTTGCCCTCATTATATGCCTGCGCCAAGCCCTGTTCTCCCTTTTCTCTGTTAAGATAAGGCGTTATTTCAAAATAATCCTTGCATTTTTCACAAACGGCATTGTAATCAAAGCTCGGCAAATCTCTTACGATGCGGTGAGTGGGGAAAACCACCAGTCCCGTATTTTCCATATTTACAAGCATCATCGTCACATATTCGCTGCTGCCCGTTTCGTCCAGATTTTCCTCTGCGTATTTTTTATAGTTAAGGGCAGTTTCGTAGCGGTGATGTCCGTCGGCGATATAAAGCTTTTTGTCCGCCATTTTCTCCGTCAGCTCGGCAATAAAGCTTTTGTCGTTTACTATCCACATTTTGTGGGTAACGTTGTCCTTATCGGTAAAGCGGCTGTTCGGCTCTCCCGCAGAAGCGGAGTCAATCAGCGAAAAAACGGAATTGTCCTCGTCCGTATAAAGAGAATAAATCTGGCTGAAATTACAGCCTGTGACTTTCATAAGGTTAAGGCGGTCGGCTTTAGCCTTTGACAGCGTTTCCTCATGGGGAAGAATAATCCCTTTGTCAAAAGGCTCAAGCCTTACAAGAGAAACAAAGCCTTTGACACTGTAATCCCTCCCTCTTGCCGAAAAGTCCATTTCGTAAATATAGACGCCGTCCTCCTCATCGCATTTGAGGATCTCCTCATTCAGCCAGCTGCGGAGCGTGTCCGCAGCGCTACGATAGTCGGAAATATTCTCGCTGCCGCCGATTACCGGCAGCTCCAATCGGATAAGGTTGTAGGGGTTTTTGTCTAAAAGCCGCTGTCTTTCCTCTGCGTTTATTATATCGTAGGGCGGGCAGGCGAGCTGTGATACGTCCCCTGCCTTTTCGGTGTAGCGAAGCCCTTTAAAGGCTTTTATTTCTGCCATAGTTATCTTCTCTTTCGTTTTTATTTAAAGTTTGTTTTTAAAAAACGGGTGATCCTGTGAATCTAAGAACTTGTTCTCATAGGAATGGTGCGCGGATTTTCGAGCAAATTTTGTCGAGGACAAGGAAAAATTCCGCAGGAATACTCGTGTATTTCAAGGAATTTTGACGCAGTCATCGGCAAAATTTGCCGAAAAGATGCGTGCCAATTTCTATGAGAACAAGTTTTAAGAATGCCATACCGACACATTACTCGTTTGCTCCGCAGCACTTCTTGTATTTCTTGCCGCTTCCGCAGGGACAGGGGTCGTTTCTTCCCACCTTTTTGTTCGTACCGCTCTTAACAACGGGTGCAGTGGGTGCTGTGGGAGCGGGCTTTAAAACCTGCTCGGGCTTAGGCGGCTCTTCAATTCTTACCTTTACCGTAAGCAGCATTCTTACCGTATCCTCACGGATAGAAGCAATCATCTCGTCAAACATTGCGAAGCCTTCAAAGCGGTATTCCACAACAGGGTCCTTCTGTCCCATGGAACGCAGTCCGATACCCTTTTTCAGCTCGTCCATGGCGTCGATATGGTTCTCCCACTTTGTATCGACATTTTTAAGCAAAATAACACGTTCAAGCTCCCGCATGATCTGAGGGGTAACTTCCTGTTCCTTTGCCGTGTAAAGCTCCCTAACACGCTCCTGCAAGAACTTCTCCAAATCCTCCCTGCGCAGCTCCTCACGCTCCTGCTTGGTGTAGCGCAGATCCTCGGGCTTGGTAATAAAGCCCATAAGCGTTTCGCGCAGACCCTCGATGTTCCAGTCCTCGGGCAAATCTCCCTGACAGAATTGATCCACGTTTTCGGTGATATATTCCTTCATCATATTCTTGATGCTTTCGCTTACGTCTTCGCCGTTAAGCACCTTGGAACGCTGTGAATAAATGGTTTCTCTCTGCTGCGACATAACGTCGTCAAAGTCAAGGACATTTTTACGGATCGAGAAGTTTCTGCCCTCGATTTTTCTCTGACAGGATTCTATGGCGTTGGATATTATCTTGTTTTCAATAGGCATATCCTCGTCAAAGTTCATGGTTTCCATCATACTGTGGATTCTGTCGCCGCCGAAAATACGCATTAGATCGTCCTCGGTGGAAATGAAGAAGCAGCTTTCGCCCGGGTCGCCCTGACGTCCCGCACGTCCTCTAAGCTGGTTGTCGATACGCCTTGACTCGTGACGCTCCGTGCCCAAAATGTACAGGCCGCCCGCCTTGCGCACCTCCTCGGCTTCGGGAGCGATCTCCGCCTTGTACTTTTCGTTCAGCTCCTTATAAAGCTCTCTTGCCTTTAAGATATCCTCGTTGTCGGTTTCCGAAAAGCCCGTTGCTTCACTGATAAGCTCTTCGTCTATTTCCATTTTGCGCATCTGCGCCTTTGCAAGATATTCGGGGTTGCCGCCTAACATAATATCGGTGCCTCGTCCCGCCATATTGGTGGCAATGGTAACTGCGCCCTTTTTGCCTGCCTGCGCAACAATTTCCGCTTCTCTCTGGTGGTTCTTGGCGTTCAGCACCTCGTGCTTTATGCCCGTTTTCTTTAAAAGCTTGGACAGCAGCTCGGATTTTTCAATGGAAATAGTACCCACAAGCACGGGCTGACCCTTTTCATGACAAGCCTTTATCTGCCGGATAACGGCGTTAAACTTGCCCTTTTCGTTTTTATAAACCTGGTCGTGGTGATCCTGTCTTATTACCGGCTTATTTGTAGGCACTTCGATAACGTCAAGGCTGTATATGCCTCTGAACTCGTTTTCCTCGGTCATAGCCGTACCCGTCATACCCGACAGCTTATCATACATACGGAAATAATTCTGGAATGTGATTGTGGCAAGGGTCTTGCTTTCGTTTTTGATCTTCACGCCCTCTTTTGCCTCGATAGCCTGATGCAGACCCTCGTTAAAACGTCTGCCCAGCATAAGACGTCCCGTAAATTCGTCAACGATAATAATTTCATCGTCCTTAACCACATAGTCTATATCGTTGTGCATAATGCCGTGAGCCTTGATAGCCTGATTTATATGGTGGAGCAATGTAAGGTTTTCGGGGTCCATAAGATTTTCTACGCCAAAATGGGCTTCCGCCTTTTTAACGCCCCTTGGCAGCAGGGTAGCCGATTTTGCCTTTTCGTCTATCAGGTAGTCGCCGTCATAATCGTCCTCGTTTTCCTTTGAGTCGGTTTCTACCATGGTGTAAGCCTTTAGACCCTTGGCAAATGCGTCTGCCTTTTGATAAAGGTCGGTGGACTTGTCTCCCTGTCCCGAAATAATCAAAGGGGTTCTCGCTTCGTCTATTAAAATAGAGTCTACCTCGTCCACAATGGCGAAGTTATGCTCTCTCTGAACAAGGTCCTGCTTTCGCACAACCATATTGTCGCGAAGGTAGTCAAAGCCGAACTCGTTGTTTGTACCGTATGTGATGTCGCAGGCATAGGACTTTCTTCTTTCGTTATTGTTTATTCCGTGAATTATAAGACCTACGGTAAGCCCCAAAAAGCGGTGGACTCTGCCAATCTGCTCGCTGTCACGCTTGGCAAGGTAATCGTTGACGGTAACAACGTGAACGCCCTTGCCCGTAAGTGCGTTAAGATAAGAGGGAAGCGCCGCAACAAAGGTCTTGCCTTCACCTGTTTTCATTTCGGCGATTCTGCCCTGGTGAAGCACGATACCTCCCAAAATCTGAACGGGATAAGGCTTGATGGCAATAACTCTCCACATCGCCTCACGGCATACGGCAAATGCGTCCGGCAGTAAATCATCAAGGGTTTCCCCCTTTGCCAGTCTTTCTTTAAGAATTGCGGTCTGTCCCTGCAATTCCTTATCGCTCATAGCGGCATATTTAGGCTCTAAGTCGAGGGTGGCCTGTTTTTTGCCCTCTATTCTTTTCAGCTCCTTTTCGGAATAGCTTCCGAACAATTTGTCAAATAAACCCATTTTTATTCCTTCCTTTTGCGCTGTTTATATAGGTATTAGGTATTCTTACCCAATTTTACTATTTTACATTTTATCATTATACACTAATATTAAAGGAAAGTCAATATTTTGAGCTTTTTAATCAGCCCACGGGCACAACCTTCCCCACTGCGGCAGATTACGGCAAAAAAACAAATATTTCTTGACATTCATTTAAAAGTGTGTTAAAATAAAATTCAGCAGGGAGCTGATATTTCGGCTGAGAGGAAATGGATTGACATTTCGACCTATTGACCTGATTCGGATAATGCCGACGTAGGGATAAATAGATTCGTGTTGCGGAAGCTTGTAACAACAGCTTCTGAAATACCTCGCCCCTGTGCAGTACTGCATAGGGGTTAAATTTTTTCCTGCGCAATTCAAAAAGCAGAAAGGAAAAAGAAAAATGAAAAAATCACTAAGACTTACAGAAACGGCTATTATGATAGCCCTGGGCTTTATTTTAAGCATGCTTAAAATAAACGATATGCCCTTTGGCGGCTCTGTTACAGTATTCAGTATGCTGCCCGTTATCGTGGTAGCATACCGTTACGGCACGGCTTGGGGCTTGCTTGCGGGTTTTGCGGCAAGTTTTCTTCAAATGCTTATGGGACTTAAAAATCTTACCTATGCCACAAGCGGGGCGGCTGTTATTGCAATTATTATGCTGGATTACATAGTTGCCTTTGCGGTAATGGGACTTGGCGGAATATTCAGGGGCAAGATAAAGGATCAGGGCGTTTCCCTTGCGGCAGGTGCGCTGGTTGCCTGCGTACTGCGCTACATTTGCCATGTAATTTCAGGCTGCACGGTTTGGGCGGGCGTATCTATTCCCACCAATGACGGGCTTCTTTATTCCCTTGCGTACAATGCGGCTTATATGGTTCCCGAAACGGTCTTAACCGTTGTAGGCGCATATTTTGCGGGAAAGGCGTTCACGCTTTCTTCCGAGCAGGTAAAGAGAGTGCCCCTTGATACAGGCAGCGCAAGAAATCTGGTTGCGGCAATTCCCGCTGTTATTTCGGTAGTTATTTCCTTTGTATTTATTTTCGGTATGGTTCAGACCGAGGAAGGGTTTGATATTACCGCTATTACGCAGGGCGACATATTCGATTGGCTGCCTGTTATTATTTCTCCTGTTGTGGGAATTGCTACTGCTGTTATTATTAAAATGGTGGCTTTTAAGGATAAGAAGGCGGCGTGAGTTTAGAGCTTGTTTGAAAACAGAGGGAATGCCGGATTTTTGTTCCAAAATGGTTGGATTCAAGGAAAAAAACGCAGTCAAACCGACGTTTGACCGGGCTTTTTGACGCAGAAGATAACCGTTTTGGGGTGAAAAGACGGCGTTTCCGATTTTTCAAGCAAGCCCTAATTCTCGACTAAAAATAAACAATCCTTGCGGTTTGATTTTCGCAAATCTTTGTCTGTTTTTAGACGAGAATCAGTATAAATTTGCTGTAAAAAATATTGAAAACCCTGCCGTAAAAAGGCGGGGTTTTCAATATTACAGAATTTTTAAGTCCAAACATTTTATTTAACAATTTTCTCAAGCTTCCCAAGCTCGCCGACTTTGCATTCGTCAAAAATCCCCTTCGTAACCAAAACCCTTTTATCCTCCGTCACAATCACCATTTCAAAGTCTCCCTGCTCCTTCCAGAACTCTACCGCGTCCTTTTCCCCCATAACAAACAGCGCTGTGGAAAGCCCGTCGCATATAAGTCCGCTGCCGCCTATAACCGTTACCGACGCCAATCCGTTATCCGCAGGGCAGCCTGTTTTCGGATCGATTATATGGCAGTAACGCCTGCCGCCCTCTTCAAAATACCTTTGATAATTTCCCGAGGTGACTATTGCCTTGTCCCTTGTCTTAACTACACAGGCATATCCCTCTCCAAAGGGATTTTGCACGCCTATGCTCCAATCCGAGCCGTCGGGCTTTGTACCCAAAAGGGCAATATTGCCGCCCAAATTCACCAAAGCGGACTTTGCCCCCGATTCCTTTAAAAGCTCTATAGCCTTATCGCCTGCATAGCCCTTAGCCGCCGCTCCCAAATCTATCTGAAAATTTTCGGGCATGGCAAGAAAGCTGTCCTTTAGGATGATTTTATCATAGCCGATATTTTTCAGCAGCCGGTTTATATCGCTTTTATCGGGAATCCTGTAATCTCCTGTAGTAAATCCCCATTCCTTTATAACGGGATAAAGTGAAATATCCAGTGCGCCTTCTGTTTTTTCGCTTATTTCCAAAGCGGCGGCTATAATTTTTTCTGCGTCCTCCGACAGCTTCACGCCCTCTTTTGAGCCTTGATTTATCTCGTAAATCTCGCTGCCGGGGCTTGTAACGGATAACCGAGCGTCAAGGGCTGCGATCTCCCTGCGGCAGCTGTCAAGGGCATTTTCCGCATCCTCCCCATAGGCGGAAATGCTTATATATGTATCCATAGCGAAAAATTCCGCAGTTTTCATATTCCCATTCCCATCGCTATAGTCATTGCAGCCTGTTAAGCTTACAGCTGCCGCTAAAAATGCCGCAAAGCCTTTTGCTTTATTTTTGCCGTTCATTTCTGTTCCGTCCCTTCGGATTTCTTTTATCAAGTCTGTTTAGCAGCAGCTGCCCGCATATTCCCGTAAACGCTCCCGCAATACAGCCGCTGACAAGCAAAAAGGGCAGATATGCGATAACCGCCGCTGTTCTCATCAAAATAACCGCCGCAGCTATTTGCCCGACGTTATGTAAAACCGCCCCCAAAACACTGCAAATCCAAAGGCGACTTCGAGGTATAATCCTTTTTAACGGCAGCATTCCCAAAAGGCATAGCACGCCCCCCGACAGACTGTACAAAACAGTCGAGGGACTTCCGCAGAAAAGCCCGCCCAAAATAATTCTCACAAGCAATATAAGGGCAATTTCCCACCGCTTATAGCGATAAACCCCATAAACGGTAATAATATTGGCAAGTCCCAGCTTAACCCCCGCTATCGGCGATAAATTGGGAATTTGCAGCTCTATTACAAATATTATAAGAGCAATGGCGGTCATAAGAGATAATTCCGCAAGCCTTTTTGTGCTGATTTTCATAGTATGCTCCTATTGCCCCGCCACGGCGTCAATTTTGTATTCCGAAGCGGCAAAGCGTATTACAAGACGATGGGGCAGACAGACAACAGGTGCGCCGCTGTCAAGCCAGCCCATTTTTACGCAGGTGTTGTCCCGACAGTCCGCTTCCCTTACTCTGATTTTTCCGCCGCTTATTTCAATAAGATTGCTGCCGCCGTTATATTCGACCGTGAATGTTCTGTCCTTTTCCCTGCTGAGATCAAGGCGGCAAATAACTTGTTCTTCACTAAGAATTTCCACAATATCGGAGTTTGGCTTTTGCATAAGAATAACGCTGCCGATTATTCCCGATAAAAAAATTAAGAAGGCTGTTATATAGATTATTTTCAGCTTTGTTTTTTGTTTCATATTTACCTGTTTTTTATTTGCGTCAAGTATTGTGGCAAGATTTAATTGGGGGAGCAATATTGGCTTTTGATTCCCTAACATATAATATCACATTTGCCTACCTAATTACAATAACCAATTCTAAATTTTTAAGAACTTGTTCTCATAGGAATGGTGCGCAGATTTTCGAGCAAATTTTGT